>CAYWLT010000186.1:0-6066 GCA_964459295.1 uncultured Thermodesulfobacteriota bacterium | reverse complement strand
TGGCTCTCGCTGTAGGCGTTGGAGCGGACCAAATCGGTGACATCGCGCACGACCGCTACCGCGCCGATGATGGCGCCGTCGGCATTCCGGACCGGTGAGGCGCTGACCCGACGATAGCGCAAGTCGCCGCTGGCAGGCGTCCGGATTATCTCTTCCTCGTTTCTCGCGATTTCTCCCCGAAGCGCCCGCAGCGGTGGAGCTTCCTCCATAGGCCTGATGCTGCCGTCAGATCGATATGCTTCCAGACCGGCGGCGAGTGTTTCCACATCCACCCCGGCATCTTTCGTGAGTCTGAATTCCTGAAGGGCGGGCGGATTTATTATGGTAAACCGCTTTTCGGTATCCGCGAACCAGACTTCGTCGGTCATGCTGTTCACCAGCGCCGCAAGCCGCTCTTTCTCTTCGGTGACAGCGGCCAGCAAACGATCCGTTTCCTTTTCCATCTTTATGCGCTTGGCAATTTCCGCTTCCAGTGCCGCCGTCCTTTTCTTGACCTGGTCATCCAGGTCCCGGTGGCTTTGCAAAATTTTCTTTTCGGCCTTTTTGAGAACGGTGACATCGCGCGCCGCGGCAAATACCCCCTTTAAATTGCCGGTTTCATCCAAATAGGTTGACGCGTTATAGAGGACGTCGGTGGTGCGGCCTGAAACATGGCGCAGCACAAGCGGGTAATTTTTAACCGAACCGCGGAAGAAGGCTTGTTCATAACCCGCCCGGGCCTTGTCGGGCTCGGTAAAATAATCAGCAAAATCAGTTCCGATGATCCGGTCACGCAGAACCCCGGTAACCTCCTCGGCGGCCTTGTTGGCATCCATGATTTTCCCGCCGGCGCTGATGGTAACCATGGGATCAAGACTGGCTTCCAGCAGGCTCCGCGCATACTGCGATGCCGCGCGCACCTCCGCTTCCGCCGTCTTCCGCGCCTTGCGTTCCTCGGCTTCCTTCACCGCCCGCCGGACCGCCACCGCGAGCTTGTGCAGGTGGTTCTTCATGACAAAATCATTGGCCCCGCTGGACATGATGTCTACCGCCCGGTCTTCGGTGACCGCCCCGGTTACCAGGATAAAGGGGACGTCCGGACAGAGCCGCTTGGCATCGCTGAGCGCCGTCTGGCCGGTGTAGCGCGGGAGATCGTAGTCGGAAAGAATGAGATCAGGGGGGAACGCATGCAGCTCGCGGATAAAATCGTTTTGCGTCGACACTACGGTGGCGGTAAAGTCGATACCCGCCTCCTCCAGCTCGAACTGCATGAGTTTCGCGTCGGCAGCGTTGTCTTCCAGAATAAGCATGCGGATCGGTTTGTCCATGGGGCCTCTTACCTGTCTGGAACCAATTGATGTGGCCGCGTCCGGAATGCCGCCCCGGGCGGCTCATTACTTGATTTATTATTGATTTCAGGCTACCAAATCAGGAAGATGATTTCAAGGTACCCATGCGAATATTTTATGGATGAGGCATACCGGTTGCAGGTTGCCGGACGAGATGCCGGATGTGCATGCCGCCCACCGGCACGCCGGCCAGCGGGTCAACCGGCGGACGGGCCAACCATGGCACGGACAATTTGGGGCGCCCGCATTAAATCTTTTTAGTTTCCGGCGAAAAATGTTATGATGGGCGCATACCGGCAATCGGCCGTCGCGAGGAGCTACGGCCGACGAGTCCCGATGTATTTCAATTCTCATGTGAAACCATGGAGGCGACATGAAGGTTACGTCATTTACCGTGCTGCCCGACACCCCTGAAGCGCTCGATCCCCTGAAGGAGATAGCCTACAACATGTGGTTCAGCTGGAATCATGAGGCCCGGGAGCTTTTCATGCGGCTCGATCAGGAGTACTGGGAAAAATCATATCAGAGCCCCATCAACATGCTCTGCATGCTTCCCCTGCACCGGCTGCAGGAGGCGGCGCAGGACCAGGACTTTCTGGCCCAGGTGAATCGCGTCTATCAGAATTTTCAGAAATATTTAAACGAGAAGCCCTGGTTTGAGAAGAAGTTCGGCAAAAGAAAAAAGCCCTTTATCGCCTACGTGTCGCTGGAGTACGGCATTGATGAAGGTCTTCCCCTTTATTCCGGCGGGCTCGGCATTCTTGCCGGGGACCACATGAAGTCGGCAAGCGATCTGGGCATTCCGCTGCTCGGCATAGGACTTCTCTACCGGCAGGGATATTTCAAGCAATACCTCAATGCCGACGGGTGGCAGATGGAATCCTATCCGGAGAACAACCGCTACCGCATGCCTCTCAGCCTGGAGCGGGATGCGGCCGGCAAGCCGCTGTGCATCGACCTTTCAGACATAAACATTCCCGCCAAATTCCAGGTGTGGCGGGTGGATATCGGCCGGATTCCCCTCTACCTGCTTGACGCGAACATCCCCTCGAATTTGCCTGAACACCAGGTCATCACCATGCAGCTCTACGGCGGTGATCGGGATATGCGCATACGGCAGGAGTTGCTCCTGGGCATCGGCGGTCTCCGGGCGTTGCAGGCCCTGGGGCTCTCACCCACGGTGTGCCATATCAATGAAGGCCACGCGGCATTTCTAACGCTGGAAAGAATACGCCAGTACATGGAAAGCGGCGGGCTTTCCTTTCAGGAAGCGTTTGAGATCTGCTGGCCGAGCAATGTATTTACCACCCACACCCCGGTGCCTGCCGGCAATGAACGGTTCAATACCCACCTGATGCAGAAATACCTGGGCGGCTATGTTGAAAATCTGGGCCTGAGCTGGAATGAGTTTTTGGCCATGGGCCGTGAGGATCCGGCGAACCAGGGAGAGGAGTTCTGCATGACCGTGCTGGCGCTCAAGATGTGCGCCCGCAGCAACGGCGTGTCGCGGCTCCATGGCTCGGTATCCCGAAAAATGTGGCAAAACATCTGGCCGGGATTGAACCAGGAAGACATCCCCATAACCTCCATTACCAACGGCATCCATGGCCGAAGCTGGGTAAGTCATGAGCAGGCGAACCTGTTTCACAAGTATCTGGGCGAGGCATTTATCGACGAGCCGTTGAATGTTGAATCCTGGAAGGGGATTGACACCATCCCCGACGCTGCCCTCTGGGAGCTGCGGGACGTGCGACGGGAAAAGCTGGTCAACTTTGCCCGCAAGCGGCTGAGGGTACAGTTCGCGCGGAGGAAGTTATCACCTTTTGAAATTAATATTGCCGATGAAGTTCTTGATCCCAAGGCGCTGACCATAGGGTTTGCCCGGCGCTTTGCCACTTACAAGCGGGCATACCTGCTCCTGCGTGAGCCGGACCGGCTGGCCGGGATCCTGCTCGACGCCGAGCGGCCGGTACAGCTGATTATTGCCGGTAAGGCGCACCCCGCCGATAATGAAGGGAAAGAGATGATCAGGCAGATCATCCACTTTACCCGCGAAGAACGCTTCCGGCACAAGATCGTGTTTCTGGAGGACTACGATCTGACCGTGGCCCGGTACCTGGTGCAGGGGGTGGACGTGTGGCTCAATACGCCCCGCAGGCCGATGGAGGCATCGGGCACCTCCGGCATGAAGGCGGCGGCCAACGGTGTTCTGAATCTTTCGGTGCTTGACGGCTGGTGGCCCGAGGCGTACGCGAACGGGACGGGATGGCCCATCGGCTGGGGAGAGGAATATGATGATCATGATTACCAGGACGCGGTGGAAGGTCACCTGCTATATGACACCCTGGAGCGTGAGGTGATTCCGCTCTTTTATAAGCGTGATGCCGAAGGCATTCCCCGGGGGTGGGTTAAAAATATTAAAACCACCCTCAAGCGGCTGGGCTTTGCCTTCAGTTCCAACCGGATGGTTGCCGAATACACCGATCGCTGTTATCTCAACGCGGACCGGGATTGCGGCAACCTTAAGGCTCGCGAGTATGCCCTCTCCCGGGAAATGGCCGGCTGGCGCAGAAAGATCCGGGACAACTGGGGGAAAATCCAGGTCATCAAGCTGAACATCGACTTCGGTGGGGAATTTCTGCGCACCGGCGACGAGGTGGGGATTGTGGCGGATATCAACCTGGGTGGCCTGAGCCCCGATGATGTGGCGGTTGAGCTGTACCACGGACCGGTCGATGACCGGGAGATCATAAGCAACGGGTTGATTGAAAGGATGGAGGTGCAAAACTCGTCAAACGACATCCATGCCTACCGGGGTACCATGGTGTGCCAGTATGCCGGCCGTTACGGTTTCGCCCTGCGGGTTGTCCCCGGGCACTACGCGCTGCCCCACCATCTCATCCCCGGGTTTGTCCTGTGGGCATAGAGGATATTCTGTGTCCACTTGTGTAACCAGAGCCTGAGAGGAGCCGGGGGCATTTTCGACGCCACAATACATGTGATTGTGCTTTGTAGAACGGCAGCAACCTTCGAATCAGTCAGTGCAGACCCCTAACTCATCCATTGCACAACACTCTGTCGAAGGTACAGGATGCTGCCTGTTTCCGGCTTAATACGTAAGCCGGGGTCGTGTCGAAAGCCGCCCGATAAATTATTGTGGCTCAGAAAATGCCCCCTGCTCCTCTCATGGGTGATCCGACAAATTCCCAATGGTTTTGATAAGGACCTTGGGGAAAGAGCGCGACCCGCACGCAAAACAACACATAAAATTTCGGCCTGCTTTGACAAGAGCCCAAGCCGGGGCATGTTCAGGAGCGCCGGGAACGGAAGAAGATCTGGTAGCCCAATCCGAGGGCAGAGAGAACGATACCTGCACCTACCAGCAAATACCGGTGGTCGTTGAAGGGCAGTTGCAGCAGGTGGGCAAAACCCCCGATGGCAAGAAAGGCGCCCCAGGCGGCGGTGCCGGCCATGATGAAATAGCTGAGAAAGAAAAAAGCGCACACCCCCGAAGCAAGCGTGACCGGTATGACCCATCCGCTCTGGCTCAGCGCAACCGCGCTCACCATTCCCCCCAGCACCAGGCCGGCTACCAGCCCGGCAAGTCTCACCGCGGAGAGAAAACCGTACCCTCCCAGCGCACCCAGGGCAACCGCCCCGGCAACGCCGCCCCACGGTGCAGTCACCAGATTGCCACATCCGTAGCCGATGATGGCGCCGATGGTGCATCCAAAAATGAAAAGAGAAAAGCGGAAGATTTTGAGGCCGAAGAAGCAGAGGGCTGTACCGGTGAGCAGGGCAACCGGCCAGGAATTAAAGAGGGAGGTGTTTATTTCGGTCAGGATATTTACCAGCCGGATAAATATAGCTACAATGATTTCCATGGTTGTCGCGATCGACTACGCTTGCATCCGCTGGCGCCGGGCCTGAGTCCAGGCAAGCAGTTCCTCTGCGCTTAAGGTGTTGAGCAGGTGCCGGCTTTCCAGCCATCCACGGCGCGCCACCGTAACCCCCAGCTCCATCATCCACAGTTGCTCAAGGTGGTGCGAGTCCGTGCCGATAGCCAGCATCACCCCTTTTTTACCCGCCTCCCGCGCGGCTGCGTCATCAAGATCCAGCCGGTCCTTGTAGGCGTTGATTTCCAGCGCCGTTCCGGTCCGGGATGCCGCCTCAATGACACATGCCATGTCCACGTCGTAGGGCTCCCGCTCGCCGATGAGGCGGCCGGTGGGATGGGCGATGATGTGCACGAACGGGTTGTGCATTGCGGTTATGATGCGATTGGTAATCTGCTCCCGGCCCTGCTTGAAGCCGCTGTGGATGGCGCCGATCACCAGATCAAGCCGGCGGAGCAGGTCATCGGGATAATCCAGGGTGCCGTCGTTCTTGATGTCAACCTCAGCGCCGCACAGCAGACGCGTGCCGGTGAGTGATTGATTTATCCTTTGCACCTCGGCGATTTTCTCCCTGAGCCGGGCGGCGGAAAGTCCGCGGGCGATCTTAAGTGAGGGGGAGTGATCGGTCACCGCTATATACTGGTAACCCATTTTTTTTACCGCGTCGGCTATTTCCGCGATCGAATGCGCGCCGTCGCTGTAGTGTGAATGAACGTGCAAATCACCGCGGATATCGCCGCGGCGTACCAGCTTCGGCAGGGTGTGGTGTGATGCGGCCTCCAACTCACCCCGGTCTTCACGCAGTTCGGGGGGTATCCAGTCCATCTTCAAGGTCGCGTACA
>CAYWLT010000185.1:0-6093 GCA_964459295.1 uncultured Thermodesulfobacteriota bacterium | reverse complement strand
GAGGCGGACGCCCACGCCGACCTGGTGCTGGTGATGGAGGCAAACATCGACGACATGAACCCCGAATTCTATGACCACCTCATGGAGCGGCTCTTCGCGGCCGGCGCGCTGGATGTGGCATGCGCTCACCTGCAGATGAAAAAAAACCGGCCCGGCATACAACTCCAGGTCATCTGCCGTCCGGAAAGCAAGGAGGAACTGACCGCCATTGTTTTCCGGGAATCCACCACCTCCGGCATCCGCTATTACCAGGCGGAACGGATCACCCTGCCCCGGCAGATCAAAAAAATCCGCACCCCATACGGCCGGCTCGAGGTAAAGATAGTCAACTATCCCGACGGCAGCAGCGCCGCCGCACCCGAATATGAACAGTGTAAGCTCATTGCCCGCAGGCATAGCATCCCTTTAAAACAGGTCTATCTCCAAATAGCCAGCCTGATCAGCACCCGCAACATATCAGCTAAACGGTAAGGGCGTAGTTGCTTGCCTTCCCGGGCGGAGGTGAAATCCGCTTTCAACCACCCGTCCCTATGAACGACCTTGCAGGCATCCGGAATAGAGTGGTGTTCGTGCTCTTTATCTCGATCTTCAGCTCCATGCTGGGAGTCGGGATCATTGTGCCCATACTGCCGCTGTACGCGGAGACCCTCGGGGTAAATGGCCTGTGGCTGGGGGCCATCTTCGCCATATTCAACCTCGCGCGCAGTGCGACCATGCCCGTTGTCGGCCGCATTTCCGACCGCGTGGGGAGAAAGCGGTTCATATCCTCCGGTTTGCTGATTTATACCCTCTCATCGCTGGGATACATATACGCCGGGAGCGCGCCGGAACTGTTCGTGGTCCGGCTTATCCAGGGCGCATCGTCGGCCTTGATTATTCCCATAGCCATGGCGTTTATCGCCGATATAGCCCCGCCCGATCAGGAGGGAAATTACATGGGGATTTTCAGCGTTGCCCTTTTTTTGGGTTTCGGGTCGGGCCCGCTCATCGGCGGCTTTTGCAAAGACTACGCCGGCATGGAGGCAAACTTTCTCATCATGGGCGGGCTCTGCCTGCTGGCGCTGGCGCTGGTCATCATCTGCCTCCCCCGGTCGAGCAGCGTACAGAGGCCCGCCCCTCCGCTTGCAGTTCCCTTTGCCACCATGCTGAAGAGCAGAAGCATCATGGGCATATGCCTGTACCGCTTTTCAAACGCCTTCTGCCGCGGCAGCATCATGACGTTTGTCCCCCTGTATGCCCACAACACCCTTTCGCTCAGCGGCTCACAGATAGGCATGGTCATTGCCTCCAGCATCCTGCTCACCGCATTTCTCCAGATGCCCTTTGGCAGGATGGCGGATAAGGTGGACCGCAAATTGCTGGTTACCACCGGCAGCGTTCTCTACTTCGTGCTCGTCCCGCTTATTCCCCTGACCCGCACCTTCCCCCAGCTCCTCGCGCTTAACACGTCTCTGGGATTTCTCGGCGCCATATCCCTCCCCGCGGCGAGCGCGCTCACCGTGACTGAAGGAAAGCAGTTCGGCATGGGATCAACCATGGCCGTTTTTAATGTGGCCATGAGCGCCGGGCTGGGCATCGGCCCGCTCCTGTGCGGGATCATTCTTGACCTCTGGTCACTCCCGGGCGTGTTCTACACATGCACCTTCCTGGGTTTGGCAAGCTCCGTCTTCGTGTACCTGCTGTTCTATCCCCTGCGATCGCCCTGACGGTTATTGCATTAGTAACCGCTGTGCAGATAGGCATTGCCGCTTAGACGCATCTTCTTATTTACAGACCACTGCATTCGTGCTACAAATTAATATCATGCAACGATGTTGCTACCGGCTGCCGTTCCCCAATCCAATCTTTCGTATGCCTGACCGCCATCGCACCCTTCTATTCATGTGCCTTGTAATCGGCTGCCTCTTCGCGGGCTGCACCCTGAAGCTGGCCACCGATTTCAGCAAAATCATCGGGATGGATAATCCAAAGGAGCTCATGGGAAGCATTGAGGCGCAGCAGATTGCAACCAGAATCGGCGAAGGGATGGGAACAAAGATCATGGAGGGGGAAATCCTGGCCGAGGATATGGGGAAAGGTCTCGGGGAGGTGTTTCTGAAACCGGTGCAGGCGCCTCTGATCGAGGACCCGGTCTCGGTCGACCTGATTGAAACAAGCGCCCTCGACGCCATGCAGGCCGGCAGATGGGATGAGGCGATTGAAGGATTTAAGCGAACCGGCAATTGTGCGCGATTGGAGGAGCTCGCGCTCATCCTGTTCGACCAGGGTCGGACCGGGGATGCCGCCGATCTGCATCAGTACCTTATCGACCGCGGCTGGCCCCTACGGGCCCCCTATCTGGTGGCCCGCCGCGTCGAGCGCCGGGGACTGGCCGTCCTACGCAATGCATCCCTCAAAGCGATCGATCCCGGACGTTACAATCTCAGCTATGCCACCGCAAGTCACACCATCCTTGATACCGTCTCCCTGACTGAAACCTATGTTAAAGCCAACACCCTGGGCAAAGAGGAGATGCTCGGCCGGCTCAAAACCGCCCGGGTGATCATTCTGGCCGACACCTATTTTGACACGGGGCAGCACCGCTTCTTTTTGGAAATCTTGCGCGCCCTTGCCGAAAACCATCCGGCGGTCGGACTGGAAGAACAGCTGATCAAATTATGCGGCAACCGGGCGGCGGCGGAAAAGCTGCAGTACCTGCCCTTGCTCAGCTTCATGGAAGAAAGGGGGATCGACACCTTTACCCATGGCCCCGCGGCAGGCAGCGCCCGGGAAGGCGCTCCGGAGACGATCGATTTTTTCGGCTGGGACAGCCGTCTGGCGGACCGGGTATCCGGTCTGGTGCGCGGGGGAAAACAGGTGCTGCTCATCATCGGCGGCACCCATGTCAGCACCGACCATCTGCCTTTCCTCATTGAAGAGCGGTCAGGCATCGATCCGGCTCTGGTGGTGCAAAGTCCCCTGGGGGTGAGCGTGCGGCAGCTTTTCAATAAAAATGCCGCCATCGGCGGCAGGTTGGCTGAATGGGGCGCCGGGGAGGGATCGGCGCTGGCGATCGACAATGATTTTTATCTTAACCTCCCGCTGTCATCGGGTGATTTCAAGGCTTACCTCGACCTGTTCGGCCTGGATCCGCAACCGCCGCCCTCCTAATCCTCCGCCTGATCCAGTTCCTCAATAATCCGCTCGGCGCATTCCTGCACGGCTTCGTCTGTAGCGATCATGGCGATTATTTTCACCCTGCTTTTGAATCCTTCCCGCTCCGCCTCGGAACCGTCCGACGCTCGCTTGCCCATCGCCTCCAGCACCGGCAGCACGATTGCCGCATCCTTGTGGTCAAGCATCAGAAAGAGCGTGTCCCAGTCTTCGGGCAAGCCGTACTGCTTAACATACTGCCTCACCACGGTGTTGAACCGGCCGGTGCCGTAAGCCCGGCTGATCTCCACCCCGGCTTTTTTCTGCGCCTCGGTTTCCTCCCGGGTTCCCTTAAACAGCTTTTCTATTTCCTTGCGGTACTGCTTTTTGATCCACTCGTCGTGCGCCGAGGGCTTTTTCCCGGACTCGGGCGGATCCCGCCGGACATGGCTGCTCCGGTCTCGGCGTTTGTCTATCTCGCTCCAGGACGGTCTGTCGTCCCGGTCATCATACTCGGTCATGCCGTTATCCCGATGAAGTGGTTGCCGGTTTTTACATCAACCTGATTACTGCAAATATCCGTGTGCGGTAAACGCGGTACGAACAAAGGAAATTACTCCGCCCTTGCGTGAAAAACGCCAACCGCTCCTGTATACAAGACCGGCTTGGTCAGCGACAGACTGCCGGGCAGCTACGTCTTCTTCGCCCGATCTTCCAGCTCCTTGTCATGCTCCTTTGAGGTTACCTCGCTATCGTCCATTCCGCTTGCCGCTTTTCTAAAATTGCTTATGCCCTTTCCCAGCCCCTTGCCTATCTCCGGCAGTTTCCCCGCGCCGAAAATGACCAGGACGATCACCAACACCACCAGCAATTCCGACATGCCTATACCGCCACCGAACATCGCAGCCTCCCTTGAATGGTTCACCCGGGTCTTGACCCCTGGATGAATCAATCTTATATCATTTTGCCGGGGAGGGCAAGCAATGAATTTTTCCGTCACCGGTCAGCGGATGGACAAAGAGCGGTCGAGCATGGCGGAACCCTCTCCACAGCGGGAGTATGGAAGGCTGCGCGCGCATGGCGCCTGTCCGCCCGTCGAACTTCCCCGGGAACGAAATATCGCTTGCATACGCGGCGTTTACCCATTACAATGGCGCCGCGTGTTGCCACTCCAGGCAATCCACAGCATCGCGCGCCCCGGGGAAAGAAAATGGACCTGCTGATCAATGGTATCGACATACTGCTGCATCTCGACAAATACCTGCATCAGGTCATACTGCAGTACGGCGGATGGACCTACCTGATTTTTTTTCTCACCATCTTCTGCGAGACCGGACTGGTGGTAACGCCGTTTCTCCCCGGCGATTCCCTGCTCTTCATCGCGGGGACCTTTTGCGCGCTGGGCTCCTTGCATCTGGGCTGGCTGCTGCTCATCCTGTCCGCCGCGGCGATTCTCGGCAACACGGTTAATTACGCCATCGGCAGCTACATCGGGCCCCGGGTTTTCTACATGGAGGACAGCCGCTTTTTCAAAAAGGCGTATCTTGAACGCACGCACGCTTTTTTTGAAAAGTATGGTCCCATGACCATCGTGATCGGCCGCTTTCTCCCGATCATCCGCACCTTCGCCCCCTTCCTGGCGGGGGTGGGCAGGATGTCCTATGGAAAGTTTCTTACGTATAATATCGTAGGATGTATTTTGTGGATCTTTCTCTTCACCCTGGGGGGGTATTTCTTCGGAACCATTCCCGTGGTGAAAAATAATTTTACCCTGGTGATCGTCATCATCCTCTTTGTGTCCATCCTGCCCACCCTGATAGAGGTGTGGCGCCAGAGGCGACTGGCAAAAAGCCCGCGAATGTACGCAGCGGTGGAAAGCAACGAGCCAACCCGGCAGCCCTAGCCGGCTGTTGAAGTAATGAGAGGCGCCCAATAGTTTTCCCCATCAGCATACGAACCCATTCGAGAACGATAACACCATCCCTGCATGACAGATTATTCCGAGTCTTCCCACACCTCAACCATTGCCCGCTCCGCCGGCACCATCAGCTTCGCCGTATTGCTGAGCCGGCTGCTCGGTCTGGTGCGCGAGCAGGTGTTTGCCGGGTTTTTCGGTGCGGGTTATGCCTATGATGCTTTTGTGGTGGCCTTCAGAATTCCCAACCTGCTGCGCGACCTTTTTGCCGAGGGCGCGCTGAGCGCCGCATTTATCACCGTCTTCACCGATTATCGCAACAAACAGGGGGCCAGCGCCACCTGGAAACTCGCCGGCAACGTCATATCAGTGCTGATCATTTTGGTCGGGGGGATCACCCTGCTGGGCATGATCCTGTCGGGAAAGATCGTTTCCCTGATGTCGCCGGATTTTTCCCTGGTGCCGGGCAAGCATGAACTGACCGCGCTGATGACCTCCATCATGTTCCCCTTTCTGCTCCTGGTCTCCCTCTCCGCCATCGCCATGGGCATGCTGAACAGCCTGAATAAATTTTTTATTCCCTCAATGGCCTCCAGCTTTTTCAACCTCGGCTCCATTCTCTCCGGCCTGCTCTTCTCTTACGGTTTTTCGCATCTCAACCGCGAGCCCATCATCGGCATGGCCGTGGGCACGCTGGTGGGCGGACTGCTCCAGATCGGCATACAGCTTCCCGCATTGCGCAAAGAGGGATTCCTTTTTGCCTGGCATCTCGATCTCAAGGATGAAGGCCTGCGCCGGATCATGCGGCTCATGCTTCCCGCGGTCATCGGGCTGTCCGCCACCCAAATCAACCTCTTCGTTAACACCTTCTTTGCCTCGAGCTGCGTTGAGGGAAGCGTCTCCTGGCTTAATTACGCCTTCCGGCTCATATTCTTCCCCATCGGCATGGTGGGGGTGTCCTTTTCCATGGCAACCCTGCCGGTTGTTTCAAACCAGGCGTCGCTGGGCAACCTTGACCAACTCAAGGGCGCGTATGTTTCAACCGG
>CAYWLT010000184.1:0-6145 GCA_964459295.1 uncultured Thermodesulfobacteriota bacterium | reverse complement strand
GGAGACCAGGAGTTCATCGGTCTTTACCCCCAACTGCTGGGCATAGCCGATGTCAACCGCATGTTCAGCGTCGATAAATGCCGCCACGCCGCCGGCCTTTTGCGCTTCCGCCACGATCTGCAGGGCCAGGGTGGTTTTGCCGGACGACTCCGGGCCGTATATTTCCACCACCCGGCCGCGGGGCACGCCGCCGATCCCCAGGGCGCTGTCCAGGGTGATCGAGCCGGTGGGAATCACCGGCACATCCGGAATGGTGTATTCTCCCCCCAGTTTCATGATAGCGCCTTTCCCAAACTGTTTCTCAATCTGGGTCACCGCACTGTCGATAGCCTTCTTTTTGCTGGTATCCTGCGCCATGCGCTCACCCTCCCGCGAAGCCTTACAGCCGGGCGTTCCGCTCAGTTGTGCGTGTGAAGTGAAAAAGGTTGCAATATCGTATAGACCGGACCGGTCCGCCGGAGGTCGCTTTTGAAAAGGCAGACCGAATCGGCGGTGTATGAACCGCAGTCGCTGTTTTTTAATTCCGCCAGTCCCCTGCGCACGGCGTCTCCGCCCCGGGGCGATTTGAGCCTTCCCAGGGTGAGGTGGGGTGAAAAGGGGCGATGTTCCCTGGCAAACCCGATGCGGGCAAGACCGTCTTCGATCGCACCCTGTAAGCCGGCCAGCATGCCCGACTTATCAGCCGCGGCGATCCAGATGATCCGGGGGTTGCGGTCGTCGGGAAAGGCCCCCAGACCCCGAACTTCGATGGGCACCGGTGGGATGCCATGCAGGCAGCCCTCGATGCAGACGATCAGTTCGGGCAGACGGTCTTCTGCAACGTCCCCCAAAAATTTGAGGGTCAGGTGAATATCCGCGGTTTTGACCCAGCGCACGTCTGCGGCGGCCTGTCTCAGCCGGCCGGTAACCTGCTCCAGGCCGGCCCTGATTTCGCGCGGCAGCTCAATGGCTATAAAGGCTCTGATCGACGGCATTTCGCGCGTACACTCCTCTACTAACGTTGACCACCGCGGCCATGCGCATGCGTGCCTTAGATAGCACAGCTTGGTCTGGTTGTCAATTTCATCCGGCGAAGTCGCCGCTCATCAGCAGCCGCCGCAGGTAATCCAGGGCGTACTGCGAGGTGATGTGCTTGATCTGCTCCCGGTCGCCGTGAAACTGGTGGCGGTGGGTGGTGACCCGGCGCTTGTGGGCGAGTGCGATAAAAACTGTTCCCACCGGTTTTTCCGGCGTGCCCCCGCCGGGTCCGGCGATTCCGGTTACCGCAAGCCCGATGGTGGATTTGCTGAGACGCCGGACCGCGCGCGCCATGTGGTCGGCCGCCTCCTTGCTCACCGCCCCGTGCTTGGCGAGCAGGGAGGCGGGCATTTCCATCAGCTCCTTTTTCGCCCGGTTGCCGTACACGATGAGGGTGCGCTCGAGGTATTCGGAGCTGCCGGGCACATTGGTGATGCGGTGGGTGATAAGGCCGCCGGTGCAGGATTCCGCCACCGCCAAGGTGGCGCCGGCCTTCCGCAAAAGGTTTCCCACCACCATTTCCAGCGTCTCTTCATCGTGTCCGAAAATGATGTTGCCCAGAATGCGCCCTGTTTTGCGCTCAACCGTTTTAAGCTTCTTCTTCAGGTATTTTTCGTCGGTTCCGCGGATGGTGAGCTTGATGGTGATCTCGGGATAATGGGGTAGAAAGGCAAAGGCGATTTCCTGCTCCTGTTTGATGAGGTCGTGCAGCGCCTGGTCGCAGTAGGATTCGGTGCGGCCGAATATCTTGAGGACCGCCGCCCTGACCATGGTGTTGTCGGGACGCTCCCTCCTGATTTGCGGCATGACGCTTTCCTCAAACATGCGCGTCATTTCCCGGGGGACGCCGGGCAGGAAAAAAAAGACGGTGCGGCCCCGTGCCAGCGAAAATCCGCATGCGGTGCCGATGGGATTGGGAATGACGGCTGCACCGACCGGCAGGTAGGCCTGCCGCAGGTTGTGCGGGTCCAGGGGGCGGCCGATGCGATTGAGAAACTCCTCCAGCGCCTGCCTGGCCTGATGGTTCAGGGTGAGTTTTCTTCGCAGCGCCTCGGCGGCCGCGCGGGTGGTAATGTCGTCAACCGTGGGACCGAGTCCGCCGGTGACCACCACAAAGCTGACCGAGGGGCTGACGTTGCGCAGCGCCTCGATGATGGCCGCGCTCTCATCGCCGACGGTGAGCATGCCCGAGACTTCGATGCCGCTGCTGAAAAGATGGCCGGCGATGAAAGTTGCGTTGGTATTGGGCACGCTTCCCGAGGTCAGCTCATTCCCGATAGAAATAATTTCTGCCTTCATGTTTGTACCCTTCCGGTCGGCGAACGTCGGAACCCCGTGACCGCCGACTTATTTCGGCGTGCGGTCGCTTCATGTAAAGAGAAGGTTTTTTTAATACCGGGTTCATGGGTCAGGGTATAGGGTTCAGGGAAAGAAAAAGTTTACAGTTGACGGTTTGCCGTTTTCAGCAATAGCGGAAGCTTTCGGCGCTTTCGCTCGGATAGACTCAAGCTGTAGCGACATTCTCTCCTGATTTTTCCTGCCCGGCATGCGGATCGTTACATCCAGTCTGTTATCCAAGACCGCGGACTGAAGCCCGCGACTATTTAACTGCCGGCCAAGGATATAAATTAGCATGAACTGTGCCATCCGGCAACCGGCGACGAAACTCCAGCGTGCTTATTTCAACAGGAAATGCACTGCACCCTGTAATACCAGGTTGGCATAAATGCCCGCAAAGACGTCATCCAGCACTACGTCCAGTCCCCCTTTTTTTCTTTTATTGAAGAAGCTGGCCGGAGGGGGCTTGACGATGTCAAAGAAGCGAAAGAGGAAAAAGCCGAGAATCACCGTTGTTATTCCCCGGGGGACCATGAACATGGTAATTAAGAAACCGGCCAGTTCATCAATCACAATGAGACTGCAATCTTTCCTTTGAAAGATTTTTTCGGCGCTGTCTGAAAGCCGGACAGCGAAGACGGTAAGCGGGAAAAGCAGAAAGCCATACCAGTAATGGTTAAGAAGTGAGAGCAGAAGATAGGTGGGTATTCCCAGAACCAAAGTGCTGAAGGTGGCGGGTGCAAAGGGGAAATATCCCGTATACAGTCCGGTGGCCAAGAGGGTGACGGTTGTTCCCCCCGGCTTCATGCCTCAACCTTCTCCACCCGGATAGGGGCGCGGGAAGCAACCTGCTTGAAAACCTCAGGGCTCCCGATGATCCTGCCGAATATATTCACCGCGCCGGCCGGCCGTATAACGCCGGCGCTGCTGATGGGGGTAGGGCCGAAGAAGATGCAGAACGCGGGTCCGTCAGGCCAGTAGCCCAGGTCGCCCCGTTCCACAATCTCCCGGGCATGCAGGTCCGGGCCGAGGGAGACGGGGACGGTGAAATAGATTTCGTCTCCCCAGAGATTGACCATCGCGGTGAGCGGGAGGGCGTTCCAGACGGCATCGGCGGTGGGACTGTCAGCCTTGAGAGCCGCTTCTGCAGTGACCGTGCCGGCGATGATTCTGATTTTTCTTTCCATGGTCTGCTCATGCAGTGAATAGAGGGTCCGTTTGACTTGTTTGTGATTCTTGCCCCTTCGTTTGTCATTCTGAGCACAGCGAAGAATCTCGTTTTTGCTTGTGCGCGAGACCCTTCACGGAGTTCATCCTGAGGAACCGAAGGGTTCAGGGCGACAAAATGTAAAGCACTGCCCGGGCGAACTACAACTCCTCAATAATGGCCGCGGCCAGCAGGGGCAGCATGATTTCGTGGTGCCCGATCAGGTTGAATCCCTTGCCCCGGAGACGGGTGGGTCGTTCCACCACGTTGACCGACGGCCGGTAGTGGCGGATGAAATCCATGTTGACGGTTGTCAGATTGCGGGGCGCCTTTCCCAGGTTGGCGGACCGGCTGAAGGCCTTCAGGAATACCTCGGGCAGCACCACCGCCGAACCGATGTTGATGTATACCCCTCCCGACAGGCGGCGCACCTCAGCGGCAAAGGTGATGAAGTCGTTATGACTTGCCTTGCCGGTAGCCGCGCCGTCAAAGGTCGGGTGCATGTGAATCGTGTCTGATCCGATGCTCACATGGATGGTGCAGGGTATGTCCAGGCGTGACGCCGCGGCGAGGATGCTCATTTTATTGAAGGGGGCCCGACGGGTAAGCAGCGCTTCACCGATGGCCCTGCCCATGCCCTTGTTTTCCAGCATCCCCCCGGCAGCCGCCCGGTTGATCAGTTCGGCGGCCTCGGCCGCCATGCCGAATCGGCCGCTGGCCAGGCTTGCGGCAACGTCTTCGGAGGTCTTCCCGGCAAGGGCAATTTCCACATCATGAATGGCGCCCGCCCCGTTCAGTGCAACGCAGGAGAGCAGACCCCGCTGCATCAGATCGATGATGAGCGGGCTTAACCCCACCTTGATGACGTGGGCGCCCATGCCGAAGATGATGCGCTTTTTCCCGCGATGGGCCTTGACGATTGTGCGGGCAATGGAGATGAGGTCGCGGGCGGCCAGGGTGTCGGGCAGGCTGTTGAGGAAGCCCCTGAATGATCCGGCCTTGCGGTGGGGGCGGCAGCACTCCCCGATGCTGAACTTGCTCGGGCGCGTGGCAAGCGAGATGGTTTTGAGGGATGCCGGGTTGGGGGGCGAGGAGGGCTTGCGCATGTTCAGCGGTTTAAGTGAAGTTCTTCTTCAATGAGTTCACAGATGACATGGGCGAGGGTGATATGGACCTCCTGGATTCGGGTCACTTCCTCGGATTCAACCGTGAAATGATGGTCCAACAACGGTCCCAGCGCGCCGCCCCCGCCCCCGGTAAATCCCAGGGTGGCAATGCCCATTTCCCGGGCGGCGGTTACCGCGTTGATCAGGTTGGGTGAATTGCCGCTGGTGCTGAATCCCCAGGCAATATCCCCCGGCTTGCCCAGGGCCTGGATCTGGCGGGAGAAGATGAAGGAAAAATCGCTGTCATTGCTGATGCTGGTTAGAATGGAGGTGTCGGTGGTCAGCGCAATGGCCGCGAGCGGGGGCCTTGCCCTGCGGGTTTTATGCAAACGGTTGACAAATTCCGCCGCGATGTGCTGGGCGTCAGCCGCGCTTCCCCCGTTGCCGAAAAGCATGATTTTATTGCCGGATTGAAGGGTTTGGGCGCAGAAGCGCACCACCGCCGCAACCTGTTCCCAGTTCTTGGAGGCAAAGTCGGTCTTTAATGCCGCACTTGCTTTGAATTTGCTAATAACGACGTCCCGCATATACTTTCCATGGAGTCTCTGGCATCATGAGCGCAATATTAGTGGGATAGGTCCGGCGTGTCAAGATAATTAATAGGCGTTTTCGTCCGGCCTGATTGGCGTTTATCGCTGCCCGGAACCGGCGCGGTTGCGAGCCGACGCTCCACCGCGGATACTGGAAAGCTCAATAAAAATGAGCTTTCATTTTAAGTAATGGCCTGTTATAATAAAATTCATAGTGCAAAGGGTGTGAACGCGCCGGACATGCGCTGCGTTGAGCATCTTCCCTGAGGAGAGGGGGATGGGTAATGAATAAGAGAACTATAATACTCATTGCCATCTGCTGTCTCCTGGCAGCCGCCACGCTGACCATGAGATATATCACGCAGGAGATAGCCATAATCAGGGCGAAGTTCGTCGGTGAAAAACGGACCGAGGAACGAACTTCCCGCAATCTTGGGTTTCCCCGTCCCGCCCCGACCCCAGCACCGCAAACTGAGAAAGTGCCGGCGGCGGTGAAACAGAATCAGAACCACCCTTCCGGATCGGCTGCCGGGCAGTTTCCACCTGCCGTACCTTCCGGATCTCCGGTAGCGGCATCCAGGACCGCAAATACCACCACTGTGCGTGAGCCGGTTAAAAGAGCCCCGGCGACGGATGTGCTTCCTGACGCAGGGGGTACCGCTCCGGCTGAAGAGGTAACCACACCCCTGGAACATGAATCGCCGGCCGCGGTGCATGACGACCATCCGCTTTCGGAAAGAGAAGAAGCGGCCGTGGTTCCGGAATCATCCGCCGGTCATGCTGAAGAAAAGAAGGTGCCTGGTGAGGAAGCGCAACGCGGTACCGATGCCGCTACCGCGGCGGCGCTGGAACATGCAGCCGACGCGGAGAGCAGGGGAATGATGGAG
>CAYWLT010000183.1:0-6159 GCA_964459295.1 uncultured Thermodesulfobacteriota bacterium | reverse complement strand
GATCAGGGACATGCGCCACCAGCCTTTTCTTTTCATCCAGGGAGAGATGGCGGGGGAGGGTGATGCGGGTTGCCCCCAGCTCGCGGTAAAACCGGGCGGTCCTCCAGTTAAACACCGTCCCTCCGGTGCTGATGTGGATTGCGGGGGGGGCGGGACCTTCCCGCAGCAGGTGCAGCAGTCCGTAGTCGGCGATGATGAAGGCATCAACCCCGGCGTCGCAAGCCCTGTCGATGTAGTCTTTCACCAGGGGAAGTTGTGGTTTGGTGTAGTAGTGTTCGTTGACAGTGAAAAAGACCGGGATATCGTTCCGGTGAGAAATGGCGACCGCCTCGGCCAGCTCTGCGAAGTTGCGCAGGTGCCCTTTGCCCGCCGGTCGACGGTTGATGGAAATGACCGGGTAGGGTTTGTGCCAGCTTTCTTCCAGCACGCCGCAGTAGAATTCGCCTGCCCCTGCCTCGATGAGGGGCTCGACTTCAGAAGGGGAATCAAGGGGGGAGAGAATTTTCATATGCTTACAGGGTATAGGGTTGAGGGTTCAGGGTCAAAATATCAGTTTACAGTTTACAGTTAACGGTTGACAGGGTAAATGGTCCAGGGTTTAGGGAAAAGAGGTCGACGGTCCATAGTCCATGGTCAACAGTGTGTAAGATGAACGTTTAATATCCAACTGCCAACGTCGAACGTTACATCCCAAATGTTGAAGGGCCATGCTCTGTCATGGCCGCATAGTATGTATTCGGACGCAACGGAGTGCGTCCCTCCATTTGCGGTTGAATCCTGCGATGAAGTCACAGGATGGCAAACGCTGCATTGTCATTTCGAAGTTGCGGTGCGGCTGAGAAATTGGTCCGTGGGGACAACCACAGTGGGTTGCCCCTACAATTCAATGTTTCTCTTCGTGTTCTTCGGGCGTTCCTTTTTCTTCGTGCTCTTCGTGGTTAAAAAAACAGGGTTCAGGGTGCAGGGTCAAAAGCTGCCGGTTTCCAGTTATGGCTTGCGTGTTGCACGTTACAGGTTGCAAGTTACGGGCTGCGCCTACAAGGAAAAATCAAAATAAAGATCTAAAGTGCTATTCGCGGCTGAAAGCCGCTCCTACCGGCTGTTTGGAATTTTGATATTTGGATTTTGACATTGTTTGGGATTTAGTGCTTGGGATTTTGGGTTTGTTCGGATTTCAGCCTTCTCCCTGTTTCCTTGGTCCTGAACCCTAAACCCTACACCCTGAACCCTGAACCCTGCCCCCTCTAGATCGGTATCTACGGTTCGACCACTATCCGGTCTATCTTCCCCTCCCGCAGCAGTTGATCGGGGATTTCCTCATTGCTGAAGAATATGGAGTTTCCCTTGCGTATGAGCGGAACGGTCATCACCGGGTTCCACAGCGAAAAGGCATATTGTTGACATTCTTTTTTGCAGGGCAGGACGCCTATTTTCATCTCCGCCGGACCCCGGATGGCGGGCATGAGGCAGAAGCGGGAGGTGGTGACATAGGCAAACGGCAGGTAGAGGGAGATATGCAGCTCATTGCCAATGTCATCCAGATCAAGTCCCTGCAGGAGATTGTCGCATTCCACCCGGGCAATGCCTCGGTCAAGCAAAAATGACCGTACCTCCGGGATTGAGATGTTCGGGGTCATAAAGTAGTCAAGGGAGGTCGCGGGTATCTTATCCCTTACCGGTACAATGCGCGGACCCCGTTTCAGCTTGTTGAGCATGCGGCCCAGGACCGGCTTTACCGGATAGTGCTTTTCCCGCAGCAGGTGAAAAATGCCCCAGTCATTAAAGATGATCTCACTTTCCGGCTGAATTGTGCAGAGCGTGTCCACCAGCTTCTCTACCTTCTTCAGACCGGTTTCCGTAACATAGGGAGTTACCAGGGTAAAAGCCAGAGTGTTGTCTCCGGCAAAGGTGAGTGCCCGTTTCAGTTGGGCAGGGGAGGGCAGCAGGCGCTCACAGAACTCCATGCCGAAGTAAAGCCGGGTGAAATCCGTCGTCCAGTATTTCAGATGAGCCGCCTTGGAAATGTAGAGCGCCTGTTCCATGTGGAATACTTAGCAGAGTTGGCATGGAAAAGCAACCAAAGCAGGCTGCGCCATTGCTGATGCGGCATGTGATGAGGCGATGCGGGAGCTATAATTAGGTTGACAGAAAAACCGGAAGTTACTAAAGGTATTGTATTGAACAACAGGGGGGAGATGAATTATGCAACGATATGTTCAAATGGCCGGATGGTTTGCTGCACTGTTGACGGTGGCTGGATGTTTTAACTACTGGGCTGTTCTGGGGCCCGAGGATCTTCCCCGGGCGAATGAAATCCTTACCATCGAATCCCCGACCAGGCTGGTGGTCAGGAAGAGTGAGACGGGCCGACTGGAGGGCAGGATTGCAGTTGAGGAAGATGGGGTGCTCTCGCTGGTGGTTAAAGGTGAGCTTTCCGTTGCCGATGAAGCGGGAATCGAGGTCCGGGGTGGCAGCGTAGCATGGACCATCGACGGTATCCTCGACGGCGCGACCTTAAGCCTGACCAACGGCGACGGCGGCAGCATCAGCGTTGACGCCGCACGGGGTTCCATCGACATCGGTAATTTGAATATGAACGTTGTCGAAAGCTCATTGACCTGGACCAGCACCGACATGCGCGTCAACAATATGAATGTTCAGAACTATGGAGGGGTTACCCGGATTACCGACACCGGCACCATGCAGGTAAACAATATGTCACTGATAGAGCAGATGGACGATTCCGGGTCGGGCGGCCTCACCCTTAATTGTCACGATGGTTCCGTTAATAATCTAACCGCAGCGGCCAATGGTTCCGGCAGTGCGCTCGATATGGTGCTGCAGGGGCAGGTTTCCTGGAACAACATCAACGTGGATGCAAACTATGGCGGCAGTGTTCGCATCAATGCTGGCGCGGGAGCAGTGGTGTCATTTGAACACCTTTACGTATTGTGCTCCGGGTGGAGCCATGGCCGGCCTTCCAGCGCCGAACTGGTCAATGCAGGAAATCTCACGGTGGACTACTTTCTCACAACGGAGGGATGCGATTACCAGGATATTACCGAACCCTTGGGACCGTCTACTTGGCTGGTGACCTTTCCGGCAGGCGAAACCTTTACCATCGTCAATACCGGAACGCTGGACATGCAGCTTCCGCTGTAACGGGGGACGCTCGTGCAGAGCGTGCAGAGAAGAAGTTCACAGTTGACGGTTTGCAGTTTACAGTTTTCAGTAATGAGGGGCGTGTTATCAGATTCTGTGCAGAATGCGATGAGTATGGAATGTCGTCCACATGATTGACTCTAGGGAATCAATGCCCTCACTCAGGAAAAGGGCTGTGGGATGGCCGAAAAGAATAAACCTGGTCATCCTTTTTTTTACCAGCAATCTGATCTGCTACATGGACCGGATCAACATCTCCGTGACCGCACCCATGATCATGAAGGAGCTGGGGTGGGACGAGGCCGCCCTGGGTATCATCCTGTCATCATTTTTCGTCGGCTATACCCTGCTGCAGATACCGGGGGGATGGCTGGCTGACCGGTTCGGAGGGAGGCTCATTTTAAGCTGCGGCGTGCTCTGGTGGTCGCTGTTTACCCTGATTACCCCCCTGGCGCGATCGGTCACCGGCATGGCGGTTTTCAGGACGCTCATGGGCCTGGGCGAGGGCGTCAATTTTCCTTCCATCCAGAGCATGACCGCGCGGTGGATCCCGGCGGGAGAGCGGTCACGCGTGATGGGTTTCATCCTGTCCGGCGTTTCGGCGGGCAACATTATCGCCTTTCCCCTGGCCACCTGGCTTATGCTCACCCTGGGATGGCGTTACGTGTTTTACATTTTCTCTCTCTTCGGTTTCGTCTGGTGCGTCTTCTGGCTGCGCCTGGCCGCCAACCGGCCCGAGGAGCACCGGACCATCCATCCCGGGGAGCTCGCCCATATCCAGGCAAACCGTCCCCCGGTTGCCGCCGCCGCCGGCCTGCCCTGGAAAACCCTTTTGAGCAGGGCCCCGGTCTGGACCCTGGTTATCAACCATTTCTGCGTGAGCTGGGGGTTTTTCATGTTTCTCACCTGGCTTCCCACCTACCTGGTCAAGGCGCACGGTTTTTCCATTTGGGAGATGGGCATCTATTCCATGCTGCCCTACATCGTCATGGTTGCCGGCAGCAATGGAACCGGGTGGCTGGCTGACTATTGCATCAGGCGAACCGGATCGATCACCGCCGTTCGCAAGGCGGTGCATTCCATAAGCCTGGTCGGCGGCGCTTGTTTCCTGGTGCTGCTGGCGTCCGCCGAAACCAAGAGCGCTGCCATCACCTTCATTACCCTGGCCCTGGGCATGCTCTCCATGACCGGAAGCTCCACCGGGCCCAACGCCATGGATATCGCCCCCCGCTATGCCGGCACCATCATGGGAATGCAGACCACTGCGGGCAATATCGCCGGTGTGGTGGTTCCCCTGGTGGTGGGCGTTCTGGTGTCCCTGAGCGGCCGCTGGGACCTCATCTTTTACCTGGCCGCCGGGGTTTTGATCCTCGGTGTGGTCATCTGGGACCTGTTCGCCACCGGAGAACAGATAATTGATTAGGGTTACCTGCGATGCATTCGCGGCTGAAAGCCGCTCCTACCGGTTATCAATATTTCCGAGAGAGGAATTGTCGGTTTTGACCCCGCAAGAATCTATTGACAATTATTTTATTTTAAGGTAGTTTCGCCGCCTGTGTACGCGTCCGGCTCCAAAACCGGAAGCATAAAATCAGATGTTGCTTTTGTTTTCAAACAGACCAGGCCGTCATAGAGGAGAAACCGCAATGCAGAAAAAATATTTATTGTTCGCTCCGGGTCCGTCGCCTATTCCACCCAACGTCCTTCTGGCAATGGCCGAACCGATCATCCATCACCGGGCGCCGGTGTATGTAAAGGTGCTGGAGGAAGTGCGGGAAGGGCTAAAGTATGTTTTTCAGACCAAAAATGAAGTGCTGGTTTTCGCCAGCTCGGGTACGGGGGCCATGGAAGGCGCGGTAACCAATACCCTGTGCCCCGGCGACAAGGCGCTGGTGGTGCAGGGTGGAAAATTCGGCGAGCGATGGGCGAATATCTGCAAGGCGTACGGCATTCATGCGAAAATAATTCACGTGGAGTGGGGCAAGGCGGTCGATCCGGAGCTTATCCGTAAGGCGCTCGAGGTGGAGCCGTCGATCAAGGCGGTCATGATCCAGGCCAGCGAAACCTCGACCGGGGTCATGCATCCGGTTCGAGAGATCGCTGAAATCATAAAAAAGCATGACAACACCATCCTGATTGTCGATGCCATCACCGGCCTCGGCGTGTTTGACCTCCCCACCGACAAATGGGGGCTGGATATACTGGTGGGAGGCTCGCAGAAGGCGATGATGCTGCCGCCCGGCCTGGCTTTTGCCGCGCTTACCGATAAGGCATGGGGATTTGTTGAAAAAGCAACCCTGCCCCGGTTTTATTTCGATTTCAAAAAAGAGCTGAAAAACATCAAGGAGAACCAAAGCGCATATACCCCAGCGGTTACGTTGGTGTTGGGTTTGCGCGAGGTGCTGCGCATGATCAGGGAGGAGGGGCTGGAGAATGTGTTCGCCCGGACCGACCGGATCGCCCGGGCAACCCGGGAGGCCATGAAGGCGCTGGGTCTGGCGCTCTTCGCCCCGGATTCACCGAGCAACGCGGTCACCGCGGTGGTGGCCCCGCCGGGGGTGGACGGACAGAAAGTGGTCAGGGTATTGCGCGAGAAACACAACATCACCATCGCCGGTGGCCAGGACCAGGCCAAGGGCAAGATTTTCAGGATAGCCCACTTCGGTTATATGGACACCTATGACATCGTCACGGTGGTGGCCGCGGTGGAGATGACCTTGAAAGAGCTGGGATATGCGGTTGAGCTGGGCAAGGGTGTCAAAGCGGCACTGGAAGTGCTGGGCTGAAAAAGGAGACGAAGGGCATGAAGGTACTGATCAGCGACAAGCTGTCCGACAACGGGGTGGACATCTTCAAGAAGGCGCCGGGTATTGAGGTCGATGTTAAGACCAAGCTCACACCGGCGGAGTTAAAGGAGATCATCGGTGAGTATGACGGGCTGGTGGTGCGCAGCGCCACCAAGGTCACGACCGAGATCATCGAGGCCGCCCGGAAACT
>CAYWLT010000182.1:0-6284 GCA_964459295.1 uncultured Thermodesulfobacteriota bacterium | reverse complement strand
GGACCATGGCGCCCCAGGCCGCGGGGAAAATCCACTCCGACATGGAGCACGGCTTCATTAAGGCCGGGGTGGTCTCGTATGACGACTTGATCAAGGCCGGTTCTCTCCCGGCGGTGCGGGAGGAAGGGCTTGTGCGCCTGGAAGGAAAAGAGTACATCGTACGTGACGGCGACATTCTCCACTTCAAGTTCAGCCCGTAGCCGGCGGTTCAAAGGCTCAGACCCAGAAAAGGCTGTAGGGGCGTATTGCAATACGCCCCTACCCATCTTATAGTTGCACTGGGTAGCCGCAAGCTTCAGCTTGCGTTTTCTCTGTGCATTATCTTCCTTGCTTCACGCAGAAGTAAACGCCCTCCTTCATGGGAACGCAGGCTCAAGCCTGCGACTACTTGTTAACCGGAGCACCGGGAAAACCGGCCAAATGCTACCAACCGGATCCTAAAAAACCGCCTCAGCGTTCGCGATACTCCCCGAAGACGTCCCGCAGCGCATCGGCAATCTCACCCAGGGTTGCATAGGCCCGCACCGCGTCCACTACCGGCGGGAATAGGTTGTCGGTTCCCGCCGCGGTTTTTTTGAGGGTGGCCAGCGTCTTGCTCACCCGGGCATTGTCCCGCGCTTCCTTCAGTTGCTTGAGCTTGCTTTTCTGCAGGTTTTCAACCTCGGTGGTGACCTTGAGCAGCTTGCAGACGAAGATATCATCGGTGGTGAACCGGTTCATCCCGACAATGATCCGCTTTTTGTTTTCCACTTCCTTCTGATAGGTGTAGGCGCTGTTGGCGATCTCCTTCTGCACGTATCCCTCTTCGATCGCCCTGATCATCCCGCCCATGGCGTCAATCCTTTCAAGGTAGCGCATCGATTCCCGCTCGATATCATTGGTGAGGGACTCGACCAGGTAGGAGCCGCCGAGGGGATCGATGCTGTCGGCCACCCCGGTTTCATAGGCCGCGATCTGCTGTGTCCTCAGGGCGAGGCTGACCGCCTCTTCGGTGGGCAGGCAGAACGCCTCATCGAAGGAGTTGGTGTGCAGGGACTGGGTGCCGCCCAGCACGGCGGCCAGCGCCTGGTAGGCCACCCGCACCACATTATTGTACGGCTGCTGGGCGGTGAGGGTGCAGCCTGCGGTCTGGGTGTGAAAGCGGAGCATGCAGGAGGCGGGCTTTTGGGCGTGAAACCGCTCCTTCATGATGCCTGCCCAGAGCCGCCGCGCCGCGCGGAACTTGGCGATCTCCTCGAAAAAATTGTTGTGGCAGTTGAAAAAGAAGGAGAGCCGCTGGGCGAATTCGTCAACATCCAAGCCGGCTTGGACGGCCGCGTCCACATAGGCAATCCCGTCGGCCAGGGTAAAGGCCACTTCCTGAACCGCCGAGGAGCCGGCCTCCCGGATGTGGTATCCGCTGATGCTGATGGTGTTCCACCGGGGCAGATGATCCTTGCAGAAGGCGAAGATATCGGTGACGATGCGCATGGAGGGCTGCGGCGGGTAGATGTAAGTCCCCCGGGCGATGTACTCCTTCAAAATGTCGTTCTGGATGGTGCCCCGGAGATCTCCCGGGGAAACCCCCTGCTTTTCGGCAACCACCAGGTACATGGCGAGCAGCGCGGCCGCGGTGGAATTGATGGTCATGGAGGTGCTCACCTTGTTTAAGGGTATGCCGTCAAAGAGAATTTCCATGTCGCCCAAGGAATCGATGGCGACGCCGCAATTGCCCACCTCCCCCATGCTCAGGGCATGGTCCGAGTCGTATCCGATCTGGGTGGGAAGGTCGAAGGCGACGCTCAGTCCGGTTTGCCCCTGGTCGAGGAGATATTGGTAGCGCTTGTTGGTGTCCTCGGCGGAGCCGAAACCGGAATACTGCCGCATGGTCCAGTATCTGCCCCGGTACATGGTGGGTTGAACGCCCCGGGTGAAGGGATATTCGCCCGGGAATCCCAGCCGGGCGGCATAGTCCAGCCCTTCGAGATCGGCGGGCGTATGCAGCCGCTTCATGGTGATCCCCGAGGTGGTGCGGAACTGCTCCTCACGTTCGGGAAATTTCTGCAGTGACTTCCTGACGGTGGTGTTTTCCCAGCGTTCGGTCTCTTCTTTTAAGCCTGCCATGATTCATCCTCCCGGCATGATGGGGCGGCATGGAAAATCCTCAAAGGTTCCCCTTCAAGGATCGGTACAAATGCGAACCGCGCCACCCTCTTTTACCAGAAGGCGCCGAGGCTGTCACGTATCTTTTTCAAGAGCGCGCTGTTGTCGGAGTGGCCGGTCATCTGAGCGGTCACCAGGCCGCGTATGGGCTTGCCCAGCAGGTAGAAGTCGCCGATGAGATCCAGGATCTTGTGGCGGGCAAACTCCTCCGGGAAGCGCAGCTCGGTGTTCACCACCTTTTCATCATCGATGAGAATACAGTTGAGCAGCTTGCCCCCGCTGGCCAGGCCCCGCTTCTGCAGCTCCCCGATGTCCTTGAGAAAGCCGAAGGTGCGCGCCGGCGCAATCAGGGACTTGAACGACTGGTCATCCTTCAAGGTGAAGGAAAATTCCTGTTTGCCCACCGGGCTTGGATAGTTGAGGAAATAGTTGACGGTGAAGGTGGGGTGCGGTTCTATGGAAATATACTTGGAGTCAGGCGAGGGATCGCCGACCACATATTTTTCAGCGATGATGATTTCCTCCAGCGGGGCGTCCTGCTCCTCGATGCCCGCCTCCTCAATGAGCTGGCAGAATTCAAGCGCCGAGCCGTCCATGATGGGGATTTCGCCGCTGATTTTGACCTGCAGGTTGCTGATGTGATAGGCGTGGAGCACAGCCATGAAGTGTTCAATGGTCCGGGCGAACGCCTGCCCGCTCTTCAAAGAAGTGGCGTAACCGGTGGATTCCACGAAGTCAATGTGGGCCGGTACGGTATCGCTGGTGGTGATGTTGCCGAAAATGATCCCGCTGTTGGGTGGAAGGGGGGAAAGTATCAGCCCGGACTTCATCCCCGAGTGAAGACCCTCGCCGCTTAAGACCACGCTTTTCTTGAGGGTTCGCTGACGGGGGATGCGGGCGGTTTTTTTTGCCGGCTGCAGCTTGATGCCGAAGCTGTCAATATAACGTCTCAGGGTGTCCTGGCGCATGCCGAGGCTGCGCGCGGTGGCGGGAATATCAACATTGTGCTTTTTGAGGTGGAAGATGAAAAACTCTTTTTTCCAGGCATTTTCCGCCTCTTTCAGGGTGGTGTATCGGTCGAAGGCGCGGGTTTTTGATGAGGTGAGCTCACCCTTCATTGAAAGGGGCAGGCTGTCCAGGGTGATTTTGGTGGTGGGTATGGAGGTTACCAGGCGCTCGGTAAAATTTTTGAGCTCTTTGCTGTTTCCCGGCCAGTGGTAGTTTAGCAGCGCTTCCAGGGCTTCCGCATCCAGCTCTTTTACCTTCCGGCCGTGCTTTTGCGAGAAGCCCTCCATGAAAAAGGCGAAGAGCTTTAGGATGTCATCCCTTCTCTCCCGCAGGGGAGGAATTTCGATGCTGTCCTCCGCCAGCAACTCATGGAGCTCCCGGATCAGCTTGCCCTCTTTAACCATTACCGAGGATTCTTCAATCGAGGATGCCATGATTCGCGGCTCATTGGCCCGGTCCTGCCTGCCGCCTCCCTTGCCCCTTTTCCTGGCGAGCGCTTCCGCCAGCTCTTCCTGAATGGAAAGCGGCATTTCTTCGATGGTGTCCAGGAACAGGGTTCCCTTAGCCGCCCGCTCCAGCTCGCCGGTTTTGCGCACCAGGTTTTTTCGGGATGCCTGCGCCGGGGTGCCGAAGAGGTTGTGGCTCATCTCCTCGGGGGAGTAGATGGTGCAGCTGAACTTGATGAAGGGGCCTTTTCTGCGCGGGCTGGCATGGTGGATCAGACGGGCGGCAAAATCCTTGCCGGTGCCGCTTTCCCCGGTGATGGACAGGTTCTTTCCGTTCCGGGCAAGCCGCTTGATCTCTTTCTTGACCCGGGTGATGGCAGGGCTTTCCCCGATGAAGTTGTCCGGCTCTTCAAGCTCCGGCTCCGCCTCATCCGTCTGGCTCCTTTTGTGTTCCAGGGCGCTGTGGATCACCGAAAAGATGCTGTCCAGGGAAAGGGGCTTCTCAAGAAAATCGAAGGCGCCGAGCTTGATGGCCTGGATGGCGGTGTTCATGGTCCCGTGCCCGGTCATGATCACCACGTCGAGGTTCTGGTCATATTCCTTGATGGCCTTGAGGGTTTCCATGCCGTCCATGCCCGGAAGCCAGATGTCGAGAAAAACCAGGTCGGGGTTTTCCGAACGCACTTTCTCCATGGCCTCCTGCCCGTCCTTGGCGGTGAGCACCTCATAATCCTCATCCTCCAGGCTTCCCTTCATGGTCTGGAGGATCTTTTCTTCGTCATCCACAATCAGCAGCTTCACCCGTTTCATTAACGCTCCTTACATTTTAACCGGCAGCTCGATAATAAACTTGGTTCCCCGGGGATAGTTGTCCCGCACCCGGATGTACCCGTTGTGATCGGCAATGATGGTGCTCACAATTGAAAGGCCCAGGCCGGCGTTTGATTTTTTGGTTGAAAAATAGGGTTCGAAAAGCTTTTCCCGCGCGCCGTGGGGGATGCCGCACCCGGTATCGGCTATCTCGATCCGGGCGATGTTGAAGATCCCGTCATAGGAGGTTTCAACGGTAATGGTCCCCTTGCCGCTCATGGCGTCAACCGCATTGTCGATGATGTTGATGATTGCCCGCTTCATCTGGTCCTTGTCGAGGCTGAAGACGGGAGGCTTGCTCTTCTCGATCACCGCGATGGATATGTTTTTAAGCGAGGCGCTGAAGAGGGCGACCGCCTCATTGATCACTTCGGTGAGATCGTTGGGTTGTGGCGTGGTCGCCGGCATACGGGCAAAATTCGAAAATTCGCTGACCAGGTTCTTGATCTCTTCGGTCTGGTCGATGATGATCCGGGTGCATTCATCGAAGATTTTCCCGTCGACATCGAAGCGGTCCAGGTACTTTTTTCTGAGCCGCTGCGCGGAGAGCTGAATGGGGGTGAGGGGGTTTTTGATCTCGTGAGCAATCCGGCGCGCCACCTCCCGCCAGGCCGCGGCTCGCTGCGCCTTCTGGATGTGGGTTACATCCTCGAAGACCATCACCAGCCCCAGGTAGTTGTCCTGGTCGTCGTGCAGCAGGGTTTCGCTTACCAGCAGCTCGATGCTGTTGTCGGGGAAGTTCAACTTGATCTGCTGGTCGAAGGAACTTCTTCCCGAAGACAGAATGTCGCCGACCAGCCGGCGGATGCCGCTCATCTGTTCCTGGGCAAACGCCTCCTCATAGGGCCGGTAGAGGGCGTCCGCGGCATTGGTCCTGAGGAGGTTTTCGGCCGATTTGTTGATGCTGGTCACCAGCCCCTTTTCGTTGATGGAAACCACTCCCGCCGCGACGTTTTTAAGAACGGTTTCCATGTATTGCCGGCGGCGCTCCAGCTCCAGATTGGTTTCCTGCAGGTCATGGGCGGCCTGCTCAATTTTAATTTTGCTCGATTTCAGATCCGCGGTCATCTTGTTAAAGGAGCCGACCAGGCTCCCCATTTCATCGTCAACCCCGGTTTCAATGGTGAAGTCCAGGTCGCCCTGGGCGATGCGGTTGGTCCCTTCGGCCAGCTGCTGGATGGGTCCGGTGAGGCCCTTGGAAAGATAAAAGCCGAACCAGGTGGCGGAGAAGATGATCAGCAGAGTGACGATGGCCAGGATCATCAGGTTTGCCGTTTTTATGGGATTTTTCAACAGCTCCTGCTGTTTGTATTCTCTGAAGGCGGAGGAGATGGTGGACATCTTGGAGACCAGGCTTTTGGGAACGTAGTAATTGACCACCAGCGTTCCTACCACCTCGTCCTTTTTCCAGGTGGAATAGATGGGCACCACGCCCCTTATAAGATCTCCCGAGCCCGCCGGCTGGATCTTGGTAATATCTTCGCCCTCAAGGCCTTTTTGGACCAGCGAGGACTCCGAACCGATAAAATCTTTTATCGGAACTTTGGGATTCATCGACTGCACCAGCTCCTCCAGGGTTGATGAAAAGACCTCAACCACCCCGAGGTTGTATTCCACCTGTTTTTGATTAATGAAGTCCTGGAGCTGTTCAAGATGGTCCTCGCTTAAGAGCCGCTCCCGGGTAATGACCCGGCTGATTTGCCGTGCGTAATATAGGGCATTGTCGGACGCGTTCTGGTAGTAAGCCTTAGCGACTTCAAGGGATTGTGACAGGGAATACTAGACCTGGGAACTGAACCAGCTTTCTATGTTGGCTGT
>CAYWLT010000181.1:0-6315 GCA_964459295.1 uncultured Thermodesulfobacteriota bacterium | reverse complement strand
GAAAGAGTAAGGATACGCAACCAAAAGTTTCCTCCGGAAGGATACCGCCTTTACCTTCTGCGCGAGCTGCCACGGGGAGGACGCCATTTTCAAGTTCAAATATTTTCATTCAATAAAAGGCAGAATGAAGGATAAATCCGCTCCGATGGCCGAGGTGGCAACGATTCCATAACAGCGACATTACCATGCTTGAAAACAGGTCCGCCCCAACAACCATGCAGTTCCTCCGCGCACTGATTGCAACCGCGGGGCTGATGTGCGCAGCGATGCCGACCGGCATGTCCGGGGCAGAAACCGGCGTTCTTACGCCCGAGGCGGCGCCTCCTGCGGAGGAAATCATCAATCCGCACTTCACCGGCAAAGACTGCGATATCTGCCATGAAGGGGCGCCGCGGGAGGGCGACCGGGACCTGCGGCTGAAGTTCGGGGGAGACGACGTCGCCATGTGCAATTCCTGCCATCAGAACGAATCCCTCAAGGGGGACCTGCACCCCGTCGGCATTGTTCCTCCCGCACCCGGCGGGCCGGTCAGCGTCCCGTCCGAACTCCCGCTCTATCAGGGAAAGGTAACCTGCAGAACCTGCCACGATGTCTATATGCAGTGCCGTCTCCAGCCGGCGCGGCGATTCGAGAACATAAACTTTTTGTGGGGGGCGCCCTACCGGAGAGCCGTGGACCTCTGTTTCCGCTGCCACAACCAGCAGGCATACAAAAAAACCAACCCCCACCAGCAGCGGGACGAGGCGGGAAACATGCTCAAGGAGCGCTGTCTCTACTGCCATCAGTCGGCGCCTGATCCCGGCACGTCCGCATCGATTGCAGACGTTGCCTTCAAAACCGAAACCTCAACGTTTTGCGCCGCCTGCCACGGGGAGGAAGAAAAGAACCACCCGGCGCGGGCGAATCACATGGTCGCGCCTTCGGCGGAAATGCTCGAGGCCATCACATCAGCCGAAAAGAAGCGGGCGGTCAGTCTGCCGCTCTTCCGGGGCGAAATATTCTGCGGCACCTGTCACAACCCCCATGACCAGTCCATTATCAAGCGGGAAGCGGCGGCAAAGGTCGCGGATGAAAAGCGGCGGCTCAGGCTCGGGGCCTCCTACGAACTCTGCATTGCCTGCCACCGTGACAAGGAGGATTTGCCGGAGCGGGAAACGGTCATAACCATCCAGGACAAGGATCTCGCCGTCCCCGCCGGCGGGGGAGGTGCGCCCTCGTACCATAAATCATTTTTAGAGAAGAAATGCCGGGCATGTCATTCCATCACCCGCGAGCATCCCGAGCCGCCGGCGGTCTACAAGATGTGCTTTCTGGCCGATTGCCACAGCGCCTCGCTGGTGGCGGGCCGGTTCAAACATCCCGAAGCCGAGAAAGGCAATTGCCTGGTCTGCCACAGCCAGCACGGCAACAAATACGGCACCCATATCGTCAGCGACCAGCGCAAGCACTGCACGGCCTGCCATCCCCTCATCCAGCCAAAGGAGCCGGCGGCGGAAGCGGCGGCAAAGGAGAAGGGCGGCGATCTGCATGACCATTATCTCAGGCTCTTCCGCAAGCTGCTGCCCGACCAGGAGCTCTCCTGCAGCTACTGCCACGGCGACGACCACAGCACGGCGGTATATGAAAAGGGCATCGTTGCCTGCTATCAATGCCACAACTATATCAAGGAGCTGGTCCGGGGAAAGCCGGGCAGGCCGGCAAACATTCACGACACATTGACCGGCTTTACGAGAAACAGCTGTACCCGCTGCCATAACCCCCACAGCGGCGATTTTCCCGGCCTTCTGAAAGAGGATCCGGCTTCCTACCGCTAGGGGGGCGGCGGAGACAACCAAAGAGCGCTTGTGCTTGACAACTATTTTGAAATCCATTTATAACTATAACCAACCCCATTCCCCCGTGATGAGGCATGGCACCCCATGGAAGGCACACGGTTTGTATTGAGGACGGCGCTTATTCCCGCGGTACTTGCCGCCTCGCTGCTCGCCGCGCCCCTGCCGGCCGCGGATGTGGAAAACTGCGACCTGTGTCACCGGTACTCCGGCCTGGGCAGAATCGACGAATCGGGCGGCAAGCGCCTCTTCTATGTCAACCAGGAGCTGTATACCCATTCAGCCCACGGCAGGGTCCGCTGCAAGGGCTGCCATGTGGATATAGCGGAATTCCCCCATGGAGATGTCAAAAAGGTCGACTGCGCCACGGAATGTCACCTGGTCGAGCCGTCGGTGGAAAGAAAGTTTTCCCACGCCAGGATGATCGAAGAGTATGAGAAAAGCGTTCATGGCACGAGTGTTGAAGGAAAGCCCAAGGACCATGCCGAAGACCTTCCCACCTGCACCTATTGTCATGACAACCGCATTCTTGATCCGATACACCTGGGGAAACAGATGGAGGACATCTCCCGGGAGGTGCTTGACCGCTGCCTCGGCTGTCACGAGGATGAACAGTGGACCAGGGTTTATTTCACCCATCTCACCCACCGCCTCAAGCAGCGCCGCAGTTCGCAGAGCATGGTCGAGCTCTGCGCCTCATGCCACGAGGACGAGGAAAAAATGAAGCGGCACGGCCTGGAAGCGACCGGCACCTTCCGCGACACCTTTCACTGGAAATCCATAAAATACGGCGATCCCAACGCGCCCAACTGCATCGACTGCCATGCGCCGGTGGGATATTTTTCCCATACCATCATGCCCAAGGAAGATCCCCGCTCCGCCATCTACAAGGGAAACCTGGTTCGCACCTGCAGCAACCCCAACGGCATTCAGGAATGTCATATCGACGCCACACCGGCGTTTGCCCAGGGCGCCATTCACCCGTCGGGTGCGAAGGCGGCCATTTTTGATCTTGAACTTGCCACCCTGGAAAAGCAGGAACTGATCAGGAAGGGGGAATTAAAACCTTTTGCCTCCCTGTTTGAGAAAAAAGCGCAGGAGCAATTGACCCCCGCGGATTACTACCAGAGGATGGTCCTTCGTTACATAAAGTATTTTTACCAGCTGCTCATCGGGGGGCTCATCAGCTTCATGATCATCCATCAACTGCTCGATTTTCTCGCCGTCCGGCGGGAAAGCAAAAGGCGCGGCGCACACCATGAGTGAAAACACACCATCCAGCGGCGATAGCGGCGGTTTCTCGCACCAATCACCGGATAAACGGTACGTTCGGCTCAACCGTCACGAAAGAATCCAGCACCACTTCGTCTGGACCACCTTCATGGTTCTTGCGGTGACCGGATTCATGGTGGAATTCTCGGAAGATGTGCTCGTGTTCTTCGGACCGTACCGGGAAACCTTATTCTACTGGAGAGGGGTACTCCACCGAGCGGCCGCCGTGCTCATGATCGCCAACATCGTCTATCAGCTCTGGTATATTGCCCTCACCCGTACGGGGAGGCGATACCTGGCGGACATGATCCCCACGATCAAAGACGGCCGGGACTTTTTGCAGAACATGGCTTACTACCTTCGCCTCACCGTCCGGAAGCCGCTCTTTGATCGCTTTACCTATAAAGAGAAGCTGGAATATTGGACCGGTTGGATCGGCAACATCATCATCACCCTCACCGGGTTCTTCCTCTGGTTTCCGCAATACTTCCCCAAATTTATTTTTGATGTCTCCATACTTATCCACACCATGGAAGCCATACTCGCCTCCTGCGCCATAATGGTATGGCATTTCTACGAAGTGCATCTCAAGCCGGGCAAGTTCCCCATGTCCACCATCTGGCTGGACGGAATGATACCGGAGCATGAACTGGAAGAAGAACATCCGCTGGAGTATCAGCGCATCAAAGAAGCCGAACGGTCCATCCGATACGCGCCTGACATATAATTAATGACCGACACCTCCGGAAGGAGAGGGGTTCCATGCGAAAGCCATCAAGCATGCTCGTGAGACTGCTCGCCAAAAGCGCGGGCCTGCTCCTGCTCATACTGATCATGGTGAGCCTCTTCTATCTGGGAAAGTTCCTCTACTTCCCCGCCCCTACCCGCACGCTCCTTCCCGCGGATGCGACGGGCGAAAAATTCACCAAGGCCGTGGCACGACCCCTGGAAACGGGGCGCTTTCACATCTCCCAGGAGGCCGGCTACACCGATGAAGCAAACGCACCGATATGCCTGCGCTGTCACGGCAATTTCTGCCACGCCGTCTCCAAGGAGCTGCGGGCGTTTTACAACATGCACACCTTCTACCTCGCCTGTGAGACCTGCCATATCAGGCCGCGGGAGGGGGAGTCGTTCGCCTTCCAATGGTTCGACGACAAAACCGGGCGGGCGGTGACGGAGCTGAAGGGAGCCCAGGGAAGCTATGGCGCGAAGATCGTTCCCCTGCAGGGGGGCAGGAGGCTGGACATATTCCCCAAAGAGGAGCTGGCGCTGGAATTCATGAACAAGCGGGACACCTATACCGAGGACGAGCGCAAGAAGATCCAGGAAGAGCTGATGCGGCATATTTCCAAGGAAGCGATGACCTGCAAGGAATGCCACCGCCCGCGGGGGTACCTCCCCCTGGAGTCGATCGGCTACAGCCGGAGCCGGATTGACCAGCTCGCGCAGCTTGAGGTGATCAAGCTGATCGACGAGTATACCAAGTTTTATCTGCCCGCCATGTTCGACCCCGACGCGGCGGGCAGGAAGATCAAAGACCAACCGTGAGATGACAGTTTGAGGCGGCGCGTGAACCATTTCGCAACCATTGCATCAACCGTGCTCGTTTTCCTTCTGAGCCTATGCGCGCCCCACCCGCGCGGCCATGCCGCGTCCGTTCCTGTCGTGAAGGCGAAAACCCTTCTGTTCATCCAGGGCAATTTCCGCCAGCCGAGTGACGTGGCGGCCGGAACCAACGGGCGGGTCTACATTCTGGACGGGGTCAACAATCGGGTAAGCGTCCACGCCGCGGGGGGGCAGCGTCTCTTCGCGTTCGGCACAACCGGAAGCGGGAACGGCGAATTCAATTTCCCCCTGGGCATCGGGATTGACGACGCCAATCGCATTTACGTTGCCGACTCGGGCAATCACCGGGTGCAAATTTTCAGCCCCGACGGGGCATTTCTCTCCCAGCTTTCCACCGAGATCGACCGCGATCAAAGAAAGCCCTCCGATCCCGTCGACGTCGCGGTGAACAGTCGCCTGCAGAAATGCTACGTCACCGATAATGACAATCACCGCATTATCATCTACGACCTCGTCGCCATGAAACCGCTGAAAAGCGAGGGCGTCATGGGCATGGAAAAAAAGGAGTATCGTTTTCCCTTTCTGCTTGATATAGATGACGGGGGCAACCTGTATGTGGTGGAGGTTATCAACACCCGGGTGAAGGTGCTCGACCCGGACGGTGGCTACCTCACCACCATCGGCAGCTTCGGGGTTGAACCGGGCCGGTTCTACCGGCCGAAGGGCGTGGCCATTGACCCGGCCGGCCGGGTGCTGGTAAGCGACAGCTATCTGGGGGTGGTACAGGTGTTTGACGGGCAGGGCCGTTTTCTATCGGTGCTCGGCGACGAGCAGGGTGCGGTCAGAAAGTTTAAAGCCCCCGCCGGCATCTGTGTCGATCAGCGGCGGAGGCTGTATGTAGTGGAAATGCTGGCGGACCGGGTGCAGGTCCTGCAGCTTCCGGATTAACCGATACCAAACGCAGCGCACAAATACCTCGGCAAAGGGGATGTCCTTGAAAAACTCATTCATTACCAACGTATGGTCTTTTTTTACCTCGCTCAAGCTGGCCATCATCATACTGATCATCATATCCATCACCTCCATTGCCGGCACCATCATTCCTCAGAATGAAGCGCCGGCCGTCTACCTCCGCTTCTACAAGCCCTCCACCTACGAGCTGATGCGCCTATTGGACATCGACAATATGTATCACTCCTGGTGGTTTATAACCCTGCTGACCCTCTTCACCCTCAATCTCATCTGCTGCTCGCTCAATCGCTTTCCCGCCTTCTGGCGAATGATCACGCAAAAAGGGAGGGATTTGGATGAAGCGCTGCTGCGGACGCTGCCGCTGAAAAAAACCCACCGCCTTAAATCCTTTGACCGGCAGGCATGGGAGAAGCTCATCGGCACGGTGAAAAAACATCTGCCGGTCAAATCCGCGATCCTGACACCGTCCGGCGTCTATCAGCTTTTTGCCGAAGGGGGCAAATTTTCCCGGTTTGGTTTTTACATCACCCACTTTGGCATCGTCTTCATCATCATCGGGGGCATACTCGGCAATCTTGGCTACCAGGGCTTCATGCAGGTGGTGGAAGGTTCGTCAAACGATACCATGGTGCTCAAGGGGACCTCCCTTGAGAAAAAACTTGATTTCGCC
>CAYWLT010000180.1:0-6320 GCA_964459295.1 uncultured Thermodesulfobacteriota bacterium | reverse complement strand
AAAAAACTGGTATATATTATACGAAAGCCGGATTGAGTGTCAAAGGGTTTTTCCGAGTTTCTCCGGATTTGACCGAGCGGTGGCTATCTGGGCCAACGAGAACTACAAAGCGACGTAAGCCTGTCGGAGATGTGGCCATCTTCCGCATAGAGGCATGCCGGGAACACTGTTTCCTTTATCCGGACGGCGACCAGGACGCGGCGGTAGAGGCAGGGACCGCCGCCGGCCTGTACCGACACAGAGCATGGCAGACAGGTAACCGGGCATAAGCACGGCAGATACGACGAGACCCCGAGGGGTTCACCCCACGGGGTCTCGCGTTAAATAAGAATCGCTGCAATCAGCGGATTAGATTTTCCGGCTCCCCCTTGAGCCACGAACCAGATAGGTTTTTTTCAACAGCCTGCTAAAGCCGGTCCGGATCGCCCGGCGGATTTCCTTCCCTATCCCAGCCCCGCAGGGCGTAGTATTCATCCAGCATCTTGTCCAGCCCTTCCACCTTCATCCCCGCGGCCATTCCGTCGGGTAGCGGTTCGTGCAAAAGCCGCGGCGGCAGCGTGTCATCCTTCCGGGTGAACCCTTCCCGCAGGTTGAACATCCGCTCGAGGGTAATGGTTCGCCTGGCGGCCTCCCGCACCTGTTCCTGGGTGTATTCCCTGCCCACTACCGCCGACAACAGCTCCGGCACCAGCTCCACCGGCATAAAATTGAAGCTGCACTCGCAGAGCATGTCGAAGATGCAGGCATTCTCCGACAGGTAGGCCGCGCGCTCCGCCTTCCCTTCATGCGTGTACAGGTTGACATCGGACATGAAAAATTCAACGATCATGTACCCGCCCCGGCCATGTTCTCCGCCCCGCGGCGCGATGGCATAGGAAAGCGCCTGGCCGAACACCGCACGGGGGTCGTACGCCGCCAGTTCCAGCCCTTTTACATGCATGGCAAATGAATCGGAGCCGGGTATCTGTTTCGACAGCCGGGCCACTCCCATCCCCAACCGATCCCCGAACCCTTCCCGCCGGGCAATCATTTCGATAAGTTTCAGAACCACCTCACCGTTTCCCCAGGACAGCGGGAGACCACCCGTATCCGCGTCGGTCAGCATCCCCTTCTCGTAGCACTCCATGGCGAACCCGATCACGTTTCCGGTGGAGATGGTGTCCAGCCCCATTTCATCGCACAGGCCGTTTGCCGCGATAATCGTGTCGAGATCGCCGATCATCAGGTTTGCGCCGAACATTACCGCCGACTCATATTCCGGGCCTTCGCTTCTAGTGCCGGCATATGCGCCCTCCTTGACCTCGGCGATGAGGGAGCAGCCCACCGGGCAGGAAGCACAGGCGACCCCCTTAACCCTCCGATGCTCGGCAATGTAGCTGCCGGAAATCTCCTCCGCCCTTTCAAACATCCCTGCCTGAAAGTTCTTGGTGGGCAGACCGCCCATGGCATTGACTACGCTCACCATTCCGGCCGTCCCGTTGATCTGCATCCCCCCCACGCTGGGATTTGCCTCCTGGTTTTCACGGAACTTTTTTACCGCCGCTTCAAAGGCCGCTTTATCCGCGATGGCCGGCCGCTTGTCTCCGGACACGGCGACGGCCTTCAGGTTTTTTGCGCCCATCACCGCGCCGACGCCGCCGCGCGAGGCGGTGCGCGTCTCGGAGACGATCGCCGCGTATAAAACCCTATTTTCTCCCGCCGGCCCGATGCAGACAACCCGGCACTTGTCCCCCGCCTTTTTCTTGATCGCTTCTTCCGCTTCCGAGGTTTGCAAGCCCCATTCCTCCTGTGCCGAATGAAAGGCAACTCCGTCGGGCGTGATATGGAGCCACAGCGGCTGCTGAGATGCGCCGGTGATGACCAGGCCGTCAAACCCGGTCCGCTTCAGCGCGTTGGGGAAAGAGCCTCCCATGCTTGCCGGATTTATGGTGTTGCTTAAGGGGGATTTGCACAGAAACACCGCCCGCGAACTGCCGGGGGTGTTGGTGCCGGTAATCGGGCCGGTAAAAATGATTAGGTGGCTCTCCGGGGACAGGGGATCGATTTTCCCCGGCTGCCGGTCAAATAGCAGCCTGGCGCCGATGCCCCTTCCTCCTATGTATTTTGACAGGAGCTCTTCCGGAAGCGCCTCCACCTGCCAACTGCGGTCGGTCAAATTAATAATCAGATATCGTCCGTGGTAACCTCCCGGTGCCATTTTCTTCCTCCCATAATTACCCCTTGAGTTTCTTGACCAGTTCCGCAACCCGCTTCCCCAGCTTCCGGCCATTCATGGAGGCTTTTTCGTCCGGCGCCCCGACGCAGGAGGTGCCGTAATGGCCGGTGGCGTCAAGCGGGTCGCCGGCAATGATCATGCCGCTGATCAGCATGGCCTGGATGATTGAGAGCAGGGTGGTTTCCTTGCCGCCCGAGGCGTCACCGGAGGTGGCAAATGCGGCCCCGACCTTGTTTTCCATTTTATTACGCACGGACACCGAATCGTCAAATACCGCTTTCAGCCGGGCGGCCATGGCCCCGTAATAGACGGGGGATCCCGCAATAATTCCGTCCGATTCCACCAGATCATCATTGGTGACATCACCCGCCGCTTTCACGAGGCATCGCACGCCGCCTGCTTCCTGTACCCCCTTGGCAATCGCCTCCGCCAGTTTTTTCGTATTGCCTGAAGCCGAATAGTACATGACCAGCACCTGCACGGTACACCTCCTTAACAAGAAATTATAAGATAATAAACCGTCATCACCCTTGCCTTCTTCGCTATCGAGCCGATTTCACATGTAGGGTCAGCGTTAATAGAGGTCACATTTCTCCAGAGCCGCCCTCAACCGGTATGGCTAAAACTCACAGATCTTCATGCGATCGGGCATGGCCTCAAGCGTCACTCGAATCGGGCGAATTTTCGCGCGCAGCACGATAGACTTCCTCACCATAATCCCGTCCTGTCTCCCCCTCTTTCTCTTAAAACCCTTCTCCGCCATGAGCGATGAGAGTTTTTCCAGTAGCTTCCCTTTATTGCTGTGAAGTTACTATATTTGAACATTTTTTTCAAGTACGGCGGCTGTTTTGGTTTTTAAAATATTTGGTCATGGGGCATAAAATCCTCTGTTTTGTCTGCTGCCGCCTATCACCGCGCATTAAAAATACAGTCTTTTTTCATTAAAAGTACTATTTTATGCCCATTGGCAAAACCGGGTCACTGATTTATGTTGAAATCCACACCCGCCGGTAGCGGCACAAACCCGGTTATCTTATAGAGCGGCATTCCGCAACCATGCTTCATCGGGCATAACCCGTTTCATGCGGAGGGAAAGCACATGGCAAGAAACCCGGCTCTCAGAAATGAAAAATACCCGCATACCGGCGCGGAGCATAAGGATGATTCTTGCATGACGATCGGGGAGCACCGGCTCGATCTTGACGATTATAATGACCCAGAGGAAACACATGATGGCGGATATGACGAGTTCCCTTCAAGTCTGTCCCGCCATACATCAGAAGACGACGGACCGCAGGAGGGGATGGACGTTGACACCCTGGAAGATGCTATTGATCCGGTAAAATTATATTTTAAGGAGCTCGGGCCCCTGTCGTTGTTGAAACAGGAACAGGAGGTTGAATTAGCCAAGCGCATAGAAGAAAGCCGGCGGGAAATTATACGGCTGTTGCTGACCATACCTCTTTCCATCAAAGAGATTGTAAATCTGGGCGACGATCTGAAGAGAAAAAAGATCTCCGTGCGGGAGGTGGTTTCAGATTTTAATTATGATGAACTCCGCAGCGATGAAGACCATTATACCAGCGAAACCCTTTCCATCATGGCTAAAATCAAACGAAACGAAAATAAAAAATCCCGGCTGCAGGAGCAACTGGCCCGAGAGAATCTCAATATGACGCAAAAGAAAGCGCTGAACAATCGCATCGGCCGGCTTTCTGATCTTACCTCCAACCTGGTTTACCGGCTCAAATTGAGCGGAACCCAAATTGACAAAATTGTCTGCTTGCTCAAGAGCCTGTGCCGGCAATTGGCAGATCAGGAAGCGGTACTCCGCCACGGTTTAAAAAGGTCAAATGTTCCACTCAATCAGCACAAAAGGCTTGCTTGTCCGGTACGACACAAAGGGCAGCCTGTCGGAACGAATGGCCTTTTCAAAACAGAGCTGCCCGGTTATCCGGAAAGCATCCGGCGGGCACAGGATGCCATAAAGCAGATTGAAGCCGCATCGATGGTCACTGCCGAGCGGCTGAAAAGCACGGTCGGCGCCATTGAAGCATGCGAATTCAGGTATAAACTGGCCAAGGAAAAGTTCGTGATGGCCAACCTGAAGCTGGTGGTAAGCGTGGCCAAGCGGTATCGCAACCGCGGAGTGCAGCTCCTCGATCTGATCCAGGAAGGAAACCTCGGGTTGATGAAGGCGGTCGATAAGTTCCGATATCAGAAGGGAAACAAGTTCAGTACCTATGCTATATGGTGGATTCGCCAATCCATTACCCGGGCCATCGCCGACCAGGCGCGAACCATAAGAATTCCGGTGCACATGATTGATGCAATCGCCCGGGTTATAAAAACCTCAATCCGGCTGGTGCAGGAAATGGGGGAGGAACCCACATCAGAGGAAATCGCCCGAAAAATAGCGTTTCCGGTTGATAAAGTGCAGAACCTGCTCAACGTCTTTACCGTGCCGCTGTCTTTGGGAACCTCCCTCGGTGACTGGGAAGGCGAGGGGAATCTGCTTGATTTGATTGAGGATAAGAGCTGTTCACCCCCCGGGGACGTGGCGGCGCACCGCTGCTTATATGATCATCTGCAGCAGGCGCTTTCCTGCTTAACCCCGATGGAGGAAAATATCATACGGCTGCGGTTTGGCGTGGGCGAGAACAAAGATCATACCCTGGAAGAAATCGGCCGGCGCTACGATCTCAGCCGGGAACGCATCAGGCAGATTGAGGAAAAGGCCATCAGAAAACTGGCGCATTTGAATACCCACTCCCGGCTGGGAACGTTTCTCTCGAGCTGAGCGGGAATGCCGATTGCGCAGTTTCCAGCGATTTTATATGCACCGACTCCGGTCGGGAGGCGTCATCCCCCGTCAACATGGGGCTTTTCCTTGAGGCGATACCACGCGGCGGGGTCCTGAAAAAATTCGAACACGCCCTGCAGCGACAAAAAGTGCTCCCGCTCAATGGAAGCAAGCATGCCGAAAAATGTCTTTTCCCGCGGATCATCGACATTTTCCCGGAGTTTCTCGTAAAATTGCACTCCTTTGGATTCAAAATCAACGGCAATTTTGATCGCTTCAACGTCATCCCGGTCTTCCGCCGGCAGATTTTCAACCGACTCAAGCATTTTGCGCAAGATGGAGCGCACCTCAGTTTCTTTCACCGTGAGCGGGATAGTGTCGGGCCATTTCCCTTCCTCCTGCAGCGTTTTGTGCAGTTTAAGAATCCGCTGATAATGCTCTGACTCATCGTTTGCCAGGGTTTCAAACATCAATCTTCCCAGGGGATTGGTAGTCCTCACCGCGTGTTTCAGATAGAAATCCCTCTCCCGCAACTCGTTGGTCAGGGCAACCTCCAGGGCCTTTATGCGTTCTGCTTTTGCCGGATCCATGTTTTCTCCCTGCGCAGCATGAATGGATAGTGCTGCATCCCATTATTCACGATACCTTCAGCTTTTGTATTGCTCGTATCCCGGGCTGGGGCGGGGCATGGTCATGATTTACATCCTCCTTTTTTAGGGACCGTTTTAAATGCTTCCGCCATTGACTTGTATAACCTTTCAAAGGTGGTGCTGTGCGCGCCCAGCCGGACCATATCATTAATCGCAACCTCAGAATCCCGCGGTTGCACATCGACTCCTTTGATGGCGTCGAGCAACAGCGTAGTCTTATAGCCTAATTTCAAGCCATCCAGCACCGTCCATTTAACACAATAATCCGTGGCCAGTCCGCCGATAAAAAGCGATGTTATCCCGCGCCGCCGGAGCAGCGCATCAAACGCGGTTTTTTGATCATCAACCGCCTGAAATACAGAATAGCTGTCGCCGTCGGCGGACATTCCTTTTGACAGAATGATTGCGCTTCCGGGCAATGTGAGCACCGGGTGAAATTGCGCGCCCTTTGTATCCTGCACGCAATGCCGCGGCCAGTTCCCGCCGAATTCTCTAAAATGTGTTGTTTGCCCGGCGTGCCAGTCTCGGGAGGCAAAGACCGGAAGATTATAGCCGGAGAAGAGTTTTATATATTTGTTAAGCACGGGAATTATGGCATCACCCGCCGGCACCGGCAGTTACCCTCCCGGACAGAAATCAAGCTGCACATCGA
>CAYWLT010000179.1:0-6418 GCA_964459295.1 uncultured Thermodesulfobacteriota bacterium | reverse complement strand
GAAGCACCTCGCGCTCCATTTCCTCCCGCGTTTTGCACAGCGCGATCCGGTGCTCATGGTATTGAGAAAAAATCAAATTCAACTTTTCCGATGATGCGGGGGTTCTCACAAACTCGTTAAGAAAGGAGAGGATGGACTTATAGTCATCACCGTAAGGAATATTGAGGTTGTTCCTGAAAAGAAAGAAATAAAACCAGGCAACCGGGATGGTGTAGAGAAGAAAAATCAAAAATGAGGCGGTTGATTTTTTTATCGTCCGGGAGATCATCTGCTCAATCCTCTAATCGTTGGTCATTGATTGCCGGACGGCAATGGAAGCGGCAAAGACCATTTGTCTAATAATATGAGCCGTAGCGCGGTTTGATGCTGATCGAGTGGCCTGGTTTTTTTAGGGCCGGGCCCCCCCGGCGCTTCGCATGTTTCTCCCCTATCGGGTGATTATTACATCCCGGGGAAATGAGAAAAAGGGAATATATTTCTCAGATGCAGACTATGATAAATTCAAGTATAATATGGACCAGGCCCGGGGTATATATGCATTCTTGTTACACTGCTATGTGCTCATGATAAATCAGTATCATTCGGTTGTCGAGACGCCCTCCGCCAATCTCAATTCGATTATGCACTATATTAACAGCTCGCATTCTAATTATGTCAATAGGAAAATGAAACGAAGCGGCCATCTTATGCAAGGGCGGTACCGGGCAATGCTTGTAGATCAGGACAACCATCCGCTGGAGTTAAGCGCGATTTGAAGAGAGGATGGAGAAAAAATGGCCATGAAGATAATGTCCAATGTCAAGGGCTGACCTCAATCAATATCGGGGAGGGTGGGTATGAAAAAAACCGATGCGAACCGGGCGCGGGTTGCAAAAATCATCCCCCTTTTAAGCAAGCGGCACCCGGATGCGGCGTGCGCCCTTCATTTTAAGAATCCGCTGGAGCTGCTGGTGGCAACCATTCTATCCGCTCAGTGCACCGATGTGCGGGTAAACCAGGTTACCAAGGACCTGTTCGGAAAGTATAAAACGGCGCAGGACTATGCCCGGGCACGGCCCGAGCGGCTGGAAGATGATGTCCGCTCCACCGGCTTCTATAAAAACAAGGCAAAGAGCATCATCAACTGCTGCAAAAAGATTGTCGAGAAGCACGGTGGTAAGGTGCCGGGCACGATGGAAGAACTGGTCGCGCTTGATGGAATCGGCCGCAAGACGGCAAACGTGATTCTGGGCAACGCCTTCGGAGTTCCCGGGATAACCGTGGACACCCATGTGAAGCGGGTGGCTTACCGGATGGGCCTTACCCGGCACCAGGATCCGGTGAAGATCGAGTACGATTTAATGGAGCTGGTGCCGCGCGAAGAATGGACACGGTTTTCCCACCTGATCATCTTTCACGGAAGGTATACCTGCGCGGCCAGGAAACCTCGCTGCGCCGAATGCGTGGTTGAAACGCTGTGCCCCAGGGCAGGAGTGTGAAATAACCGGACGATTGTTGATGATCCGGGATTTATCCTGAGGGCGACACCGGTTACCCGGTTGCGGCCTCCGGTTGCGCGTCGGATGCAACCGCAAAAAGAGAAAACATATGGTTATGGGCGATAACTTTGAACCCCGCCTTTTGCAAGGCGGGTTCAATTTTTATGCCGGCTATCTGATAATTAAGCACGATGTGGGTCACGCCATAGCGTTTAAGAATGGCAAGTCTTTCCTCAGTCGAGGTCGCCGGATTGAAAAAGGTTTCCAGCGCTTTCACCCGTTCACGGTTGTCGCGCACGTGAGGGGCGGTGTGGTAGAGGGCAATGATTTTCGCGCCGGTATAGACGGGAATGGACCAGGAGGTGTAGAGGTCTGATAAAACCACATCGCCCGCTTTGAGATGGCGGCCCAGTTCACGCTGCAGGCGGTTGGGACTGAGGTAGCCGAAGGTGCGGTGATCAGGTGAGTCGGCAAAGGCGGGCAGGAGAAATTCGCGATACACCAACCTGCCCTGAATCAAGGCCCCGGCAATAAGCAGCAGGACGAGAAACCGGGCGGCCGTGGTTTTAAGGCCATGCGCCCCGCGGGAATAACCGCCGGAAAACCATTCCCGGCATGAGCGTGAGAAAGCAAGCTGCAGCAGGCAGACGATGAAAAATATGAACCGCTCGGCGAGGCTTATCTCGAAAAAGTAGCCCAGGCCGTACGCGGCGCTGAAAAGGATAAAGCCCCCGGTCAGGAGAAGGTAGCGCCGCGGCAGAGCAAACAGCAGCAGGGGAATGCCCGCCAGGGCGGGTCCCGAGCGGAGCAGGGGCTTTGCGTAGAGATAGTGGCGGGTGAGCCGGTAGTCGGCGGTGTCCGCCATTTTCCCGGAAGCGATGGTCAGCAGGTTGGAAAAAAAATCATGATACGGCCAGAGTGCGGTTAAAAGAAACGTTGCCGCCGCCGTGACCAGAAAATATCCTGCCGCCTTTCGGAAGGCAACCCCGCGCTCGAGATAAAGATGTTGGCAGCAGATGAAAAAGAAAATACCGGTCGGGGGGTGGTTGACAAAGGCAATCGACCCCGACAGCACCAGCGCGATGAAAGGCGCGCGGTTTCCCCCCCTAAGAAAACAAAGCTGAAAATAAAGTGCCAGCAGCGATAGTGAGAACGCCACCAACGAGGGGAAATAGGCGGTATAGAGGATGGCGGAAAACATATAGGCGTTTGCCCCCATCCACCCCGCTCCCCACAGGAAAAGTAACGCGGCCAGCGTCCAGGGGGCCTGATGCTCATCATCGAAATATTCCGTGGCAAACAGAGCCGATGCAACGAGAAAAAGCGAGAAGCAAAGGGGCAAAAACAGCTTAAGTACGGTCAGGACATCGAGGCCGGTCAGCCGCATGGCCAGGGCCATGACCAGGATTGAGGGGACGAAGCGGGGGGAGTTGCCGGGGTGGTGCGCGAGCATGGGATCGGAGGGGTGAACAAAATTTCGCGCCAGTTCCCGCACCGCCGCCCCATGTTCAGGGCCGTCGGAATAGGGAAAGTGGGCATAGTCGAGCAGGGTCAGGGGCACATATATCGTGAGCAGAATAACCATGAGCAGGATTGAACGGCGCATTAGTATTCCTTTTGGGACATGCGGCTGCGGTTTTCCACCGCCCTTACCATCCGGAGTATTTTTTCATGGGTAAGCGTCCGCTCCCTGAATTCCTTTGATTGTTCATAATACAACTGCAGTTCGCGGACGTCGACGAACATGCCCTGGCTCATTACCGTCTCCCGGCATCCCTGCCACTCGGTTGCCGGGAAGGTGCCTCCGAAGTGGTAGGCGGTAAAGTAAAGATCGCCGCCGGCGGGCCTACGGTTGACGAGCAGCCCGCCCTCCCGATAGACGTCGGCCGGCTCGTACCAGAGGGCGAGCCGGTTTTCCCGCGGCGGTGAAACCGCGAACCGGAACGTATAGGCCTTATCCTTTGAATCGGCAATGGGAGGAAAAATGAAAAAGTACCGGGTGCCGTCTTTTATCTCCTTGAGCGGGAGGGTGAGGCGATGGAGAATCTCCTCCTGGCGCGCGCTTTCGCTGAGAAAGAAGCTGACTTCCCCTTCCCCCAGCTCAAGGGGAGTGGAGAACATCACCCGGATGGCGGAAAGGTTATTACGCGTTGATACGAAAGTCTGGGCAATGGAGGCCGTTCCCAGCGGGCGGGTGGGGTATGAGAAGAACGGTTGATCCACACCGGCCGCGAGATCGGCGGGGGCATAGGCCGGTTTGAGCACCCGCGCCAGGACGGCAAGGTTTAGGGCGATAAGCAGGAGTGAGACAGCGGCCGGAACGGAACGGCTCCATCGAGCGGGGAAAAGCGACGCAAGTCCCGCCGCGATGCCAATGGCGATAGGTGCCAATACCGGGAAAAAATATCTTCCCATGTATGTTCCGATATATTGGAGATTGAAGGGGATGAACGTGCCCAGACCGCCCAGGAAGGTGAAGAGCAGTACGAGCAGCGTGCGGCGCTGAAACGCGGCGAGCTTTATTTTTCGGGGAAGCAGAGCGAGACCTGCAAGGCCCCCGGCCAGGAGCGCTCCGTAGATGGAGAGATACCGGGCGGGGAGCGCTATTTGAAATGCGCCGAAATATCCGAAGAAGGAGGTGAAGGTTTTGGCTGCTATCACGCATATATCGCTCAGGGAGAGGGGACTGCGTCGAACCGCCCAGGGCTGGGTGGCGGTGAGCAGCTTTGCAAGGAAAGGGTCACCGGTGAGCGCCCAGTTGCGGATGTGCCACCAGCCCGCGATAAGGAGCGCGGTGCAGAAGATAAGGGTAAGACAGGTCAACAGTTGCTTCCCGGCGCGGCGGAAGATCCACACCATGATGCCGGCGGTGAGCGGGGCATAAAAGAGGGTGGACAGCTTGGTGAGAAGCATGCACCCCAGCAGCGCTCCGGTCAGGAGATGGTGCCATGCCCCGGCCGGCGCATGGAGATAGCGAAGCAACAGCAGCAGGTAGACGGCGCTCAGGGCGCTGCTCAGGTTTTCGTTGGAGACCGATGCGGTGATGTGGAGAAATTGAGGATTCATGGCGGCAAACAGCGCGGCGGCCGATGCCAGCGCCGTGTTTCCGGGAAAGATAACCAGGGCCAGGAGATAGATGCTGCAGACGGTTATGGAACTTAAGAAGATTGAAAATAATCTCATCAGGTAAGCCGACCGCTCTTTTTTGGCGTAGCCCTTTTCACCCGCCTGCGGCAGCGGGATTACCCGGGCAAAGCCGGGGTCGTCGCTGAAGGTGATCATTTCCTGGATCACCCCTTCACCATCCCGGTAGAAAAGGGAAGCCAGCGCGTAATAGAGCGGCGGGTGAATCGCCTGGGTTACCGACATTTCCCCGTCACCCATCAGGGGGGAAGGGAGGGCGCGGAACCGGGCAATATGCTCCGCGTAGGCAAAGTGCCGTTCCTCATCGGGCGGATTCCACAGCGGGGTATAGTAGCTGTAGCCGGCGGCGCAGGTGAAAAACAGAGCAAGGATTAAGGCGAGGGCTGTTTTATTCTCCGGCCCGAGGGATAAGAAGTGTTTGGCGATGCCGGTGTGGGTGGTGTCCATAGTTCATTGCGGCAGGGATTGCGCTGAAGCAGCAGCGCTCATGACCAGCAGGTTGTTGAAAAACGCCCATCCGATGTGTGGTTCAAAGGGGAGGGGCTTTTGACGCCAGAACCATGTGTCTGTATGCTTACGGCACAACCCGCTGCCTTCGACTTGAACCGAAAGCAGGCAGCTTTGCGGAGGCTTCGATACGGGTTATTGCCATGCGGGTCTGTCGGACAAAGTTAGGGAATCGCTGCCGTTCCAGGGATCCGAATAATTGTGTTGTGGCTAAAAAGCCCCTCCCCTTTGAACCACATAATATTTGGCAGGCTTTTTCCACAGCCTGCTAGAGATATACCAAAAAAAGCCGCCGCAGGCAAAAGATTAGTGTGTGTAAGAGTAGTTGACTTTTCATGAGCATTTCTGTAGCGTTAAGCCTGAAGCGGTTTGGCGTTACATGTATCCGGGAAGGAGCGAGCCCTATGAAGGCATTGATCACCGGCGGCGCGGGCTTTTTTGGAACCGTTTTAAAGCAGTACTTATCGGAAAAGGGCGCGGAATCAATAATCTACGATCTGGTTCCGGATACCGACCGGGTCAAAAATACCGTGGCGGTGCAGGGTGATCTGTGTAATGAGTCGCAGCTCGAAGCGTGCTTCAGGCAGTACGGCCCCTTTGATGTGGTCTACCACCTGGCGGCCCAGCTGGCGCATAACGTGAAAGACAAAAACTTTCTCTGGCAATCCAACGTGGAGGGGACCCGGCGGCTGGCGGAGATGTCGGTGAAGCACAAGGTGCCGCACCTGGTGTTCACCTCCAGCAACTGCCTGTGGGGAATACCCATGGGGAAAAAAATCGCGGAGGAGGAGCCGCCGCACCCGGTGGAAATTTACGGGAAATCCAAATGGGAAGGGGAAAAAATACTCCTGGGTTACAGGGACGCGCTCAAGCTGACCATCATCCGCTGTCCCACCATAACCGACGCGGGGCGGCTCGGCCTGCTGGCCATACTCTTTGAGTTCATCGAAGAAAACCGAAGGGTGTATCTGGTGGGCGGCGGGGACAATGTATACCAGTTTATCTATGCCCGGGACCTTGCCGATGCCTGCCTGAGGGCCTACGAGAAGTCCGCCTCCAGCGAGGTGTACAATATCGGCAGTGACAACGTGAAGACCCTGAGGGAGGTGTTCGGGTACGTGATCCAAAAGGCGGGATCGTCGTCACGGCTGGTGACGCTTCCCAAGGGCCCCACCCTCCTGGCCATGCGACTGTGCTACGCGCTGGGCCTGTCGCCGCTCGGCCCCTACCAGTATAAGATGATAGCCGAAGGCTTTGTGTTTGACACGGAGAAAATAAAACGGATGCTC
>CAYWLT010000178.1:0-6419 GCA_964459295.1 uncultured Thermodesulfobacteriota bacterium | reverse complement strand
CGTACGTACGGTGGTGTGGGAGGCCGGAGGGGGTAACCCCTCCTCCTACCCGATCATGGCGTTTTCAAATCATGTATTTTTGCAACAATTTCACGAAAGGAGGGCGGCTGAACGGACGTAACACAGAAAACGGGTTTTTTTTCGCAGGCTTGCTTGAAACCGGACTCGACATGGAGGGGAAAATGAAAAAGATGCTCATGATAGTAGCGGCGCTTGGGCTGATCCTGGCAGGTAGCGGCCATGCCAGCGCTACCGTGCTGTGGGGATGTGGAAATCCGGATTGGGGAACCGGTTCAAGCGGACCTTCCCCGGTGATTTTCCGGTTCGACACATCAACAGGGGTTATTAGCGCGACTTTTGACTTCACCGGCTCCAACTGGATGTGGATTTCGGGCGTTGCCGATAGCGGGCAATATCTTTATGTCAGCCACAATTTGTACGACATTGATACCGGGTCATATTTGGATCAATATGAAATGAAGCTTGCCAAGGTCAACCGGACGACGGGAGCCGTTCTCTCGGACACGTCAATCACCGGATTCCTTGGGCAAACTTACTCCCAGGTGAATGCGCTCGAATTCCATGACGGTAAGCTGTATGGTGTCGAGAATGCAACCTCCGGATCCGCGATTCGGGGTTATGCGATGGAGATCGCGCTTGATGCCAACGGCGACGTTAGCGGTGCAACCCCGGGGGCCTATGTCGGTCCTTATCCCGATTGCGGTCTGGACTATCACGACGGACTTTGGTGGGCCACATCGTGGGGATATACGCCGACACACAAGGAGGGGAGCCTGGTTTTTACATCGCCCGACATCATGCATACCGCCTTCACCCAGGTTGGAACGGGCAACACCGCTGTGGAAGGAATCGGCATGATCGATGGCTGGGAATATGATGGATGCGGAAACCTGTTTGCGGTGACCTGGTACGACGTGCCCGCATCCTCCACGGCGGTTTACCGTATTAATACGAGCACCTGGACGGCTACCCCCCTGTATGATCTTGCTTCTCAGTTGCCGGACAGTATCATCGCATTGGGCGGCTTGTCCAATTTGCCTTCTCCTTCTAAAATTTGGGTGGATGATGATTACTGTGATGGCTGTCCCAATGGCGGACACATTTGGTGCTATGATGCCTTTGACGGCATCCAGTATGGAATTAATGCAGTAGCAACCGGGGGTACAATTAATGTGTATCCCGGAACCTACGATCAGGATGAAGCCAATGGCTATAATGCCGTGACGGGCGGCCCCGGTTCCAGCAACTTCAACATTTTTGTGAATAAAAGTGTCACGATTCAAGGCGTTGACAGTTCGGGCGCACCGATTACCGACTACGAAGATGTCGAGGCTTTCGTGGTGCCGAAAAGAAATACACCATCGGGCAACCTTTCAACCTTCTTTATCCAGGCGGATGACGTGACCATCAGCGGCCTCGACGTTACCGCCTATGATGATCCGGATTACAATTTTAAGACGATATCGGTCATTGGCGAAAACGCAACCATTAAAAACTGCAACCTGCATAACCGCGATCAGGTGAGCTGCATATACATGTATGACCCGCGTTATAGCGCCGGGACCAATACGTCGCATATCACCTCATATCGTTTTGAGGGCAATTACCTTGATGCCGGTGGTATTTATGCGGCAGGAGTACGCATTTCCAGCGGACCCGGCTGGACGGGCAGCGCGGCAAACCGCGTAATCACCGGCAATTATTTTCAAGACGGAAGTTATGGGATTCAATTTGTCGGTCCCGGCGCCGATCCCTGGGATGTCAATCCGGTGGGGGCTGCAACCATAAGCGGCAACTCTTTCAATAACGCGGACAAAGGGCATGTTGTGGCATGGGGAGCCTACTCCGGCGGCGAGGGATACGGAGCGCTTGACTGGGATGGGATCTTCACCGGCAATACCTTTGACCGGGCGGTCATAACCAAGAGACCGGGTGGAGCGGTGCAATATTATGACAGCGGAAACTTTAAGTATGTTCGCGGGATATACAGCGCAATTAAAAGGTATCCGGTTAACGTTGTATCTCAAGCCGGTGACACTATTATTGTATCTCCCGGGACATACAATGAGACCGGCATCAGCATAACCAAGTCGCTTATCATTACGGGTAGGATCGGCGATTGTCCGGGGCCGGCGCCCGATGCGCCCATCTTGGACGGCGGGGGAGCCAACGCCAACGGCTTTGACATCGCCGCAGGCATTGACAATGTGACCATCGAGGGTTTCTTCATCCGCAACTTCGGCACCTCGCCCACCAGCCCAGGCTGGGGGATTGGTGTTCGGGCGTATGGCACCAGCGCCGATCCAACCACGAATATTACGGTGCGCTACAACCAGTTCGACAGCAACATCTGGGCAAGTGTCTTATTTTTCAACGAGGGGCAGAGCATCTTTGATGCCATCGATGTCAACTGCAATATAGTCAATATAGGGCCATGGTCGTCGAATACCAACGTCTATGGCATCGAATGCACCAACTGTAGCAACTCGAACATATCGGACAACGAAGTATCCGGCGGCTATGACGGTATTGTCATGACGGCGCAGGCCCAAGCCGGCCGCACGGTAACCGCCGGAACCAACAGCATTTCGAGCAATACCGTCAGCAATTCAGTGGATGCGAATATCTTTATCCTGCCGTGGCTTGTCTCCGGCGGGGGACCGGCGCCGACGCTGCAAGACATCTCCGTGCTCGGCAACCGCCTGACCAACGCAAATAAGGCTCTTACCATTGTTCAGTATACCGGTGTTCTTAAGAATTTCACCATCACCGGAAATGAGTTGACGGTGTCAGGCCCTGCGGCGAATAATTTTATGGTTGATATAGCCGACGTTGCGGGCGCGTCTACTTTCAGCGATAACACGGTCGTACTTTCCGGGGCATCCCCATCGAGTTTTTTCCATGGTCTTAACCTGGGAGGGGCCGCGACGGGAAACTGGACGATTAAGAGCAATGTGTTCGAGGGTAACAGCGTCGGGCCTAACAGTGTGGCCATGCGTTTGCGGGGAACGCTGCCGGCAGGCTCTGCGCTCGATATTAACTGCAACCGGATTGAGGGATGGAAAAACGGCATCCAGTCCGACGCGCTGGCCAATGCCGGATTAGTTAAGGTGTACGACAACAGCATCGCCGGAAACTCGGCGAACGGGTTTCTCGACGGCGGATCATCTGCGGCAATCGATGCCGAGGACAACTGGTGGGGCTGTACCGGCGGGCCGGGAAACAGCGGCTGTAATGCCGTAAGCGGTAATCTCGACTTTACCCCCTGGGCGACGTCGGTGCCGCCGTGCGTGAGCTGCGGCGAGGACGCTGACTGCGATGACGGTCTGGTATGCAACGGCGCCGAGATCTGCCACCTCGAGGTGTGTCAGGCAGGGGTGCCGGTGGACTGCTCCCATCTGACCGCCCAGTGCAACATCGGGGTCTGCGAAGAGCCGGGTCACTGCATAGCGGAACCTCTGCCCGACGGTTCTATCTGCGACGATGGTGATACCTGCTCTATCCCCGACCGGTGTCAGGCCGGTGTCTGCATTGCGGGCGGCGGCGGTGACACCGATGAGGATACTATCTGCGATGCCGATGACATCTGTCCCAAAGACCCCAACAACGATATTGATAACGATGGCGTTTGCGGGGACATCGACAACTGCCCCTCAACACCCAACGGCCCGGCCAGAGGCACTTGCATTTCGGGCGCTAATATGGGGGCAGTTTGCAGTATTGGCGGATATAATCCCATGGAGTGCGGAGAGAGCGGACCTTACCCGTACTGCAGCGCAAACCAGGAGGACACCAATTATGACGGCGTAGGCAATGCGTGTGACTTTGATGGAGATGGAATTCCCAATGACGTGGATAACTGTCCCTCCACCCCCAACACGGGACAAACAGACAGCTATCCTCCCGGCGGAAACAACTGCGGTGATGCCTGTGAGTGTGAAGGTAACTTTGATGGCGATGACGACCAGGATGGAACGGATGCCGTTACCTTCAAGAAAAATTTTGGCAGGAACCAGCTGCTCGAACCCTGCACCAATATAAATCCCTGCAAAGGTGATTTTACCTGTGACGGGGATGTGGACGGTTCCGATGCGCACCTTTTCAAGACAGACTTTGGAAGAGGTCGCTACTCCAATCCCTGTCCCAACTGTCTAACCATACCCTGGTGCAGCTATTAGCAGGGCGGCTTTCGGTTAACTCTTGCTAAGGAGGGGGTCCCCTCGGCAGATCGTCTGCCGAGGGGTCTTTTTATGCCGGTTATTCAGTTACCTGCGGCAATTGAGTGCTTGACAAAAACGCTATTTGCAATATGATGCGGTAACCGGAAAATAGGGTTGGACATAACCATTTTGCGTCATTGCGGGCGACCTCAGGGAGCGAGAGTGAGCAATCTTTCTTTGGTTCAAATACCGGGTCATCCTGCGACTTGATCGCAGGATCCATTGAAAAACACGAACAGGATACTGTGGTCAAGCCACGGAATGACGTGTCTGTGGCATTGCCTTTTCATGATTGGTATTGCCCCGAGGGTCAGGGGGGAGGGAGTACACGATGAAACAGACCGGTTTAAGCCTGTGTGGCATGATTGTCCTGGGGTGGGCGCTGGTTATGACTGCTTCCTGCGGCACGAGAGAGGAGAAAGAAAAAAGTGCTGACACCGCCACGGCGCTGCCCGCCATCGCTTCGGTTGAGATCCTGCCGGGGAATCCCTCCAGGAGCAGCCTCTTGGAAACCGCGGTGAAATTTGCCCAACCGGAAACGGGAGAGGTGAGCTACCGGTGGATCAAAAACGGAAGGGAGATCATGGGGGCGGCGGAGAGCACCCTTGGACCGGACAACTTTCAAAAGGGGGATGCCATTACCGTTGAAGTAACGCCGTATCTCAATACAGCGCGGGGCAAGCCGGTTCAATCAAAGCCGGTTGTCATTGCCAACAGTCTTCCGGTCTTAAAATCATTCACCATTGCGCCGATGCCGGCACACTCTACCGATGAATTGACCGCCAGGCTGGATGTGTTTGATGCCGACGGAGAATATGTGCGGAGTGCCTACCAGTGGAAAAAGGGCAAGGAAGACATCCCGGGAGCAACGGAGGCAACGCTGACACCGGATTATTTTAAAAAGGGTGACAGGATAGGCTGTCAGCTCCGGGTCAGCGATGGGGAATCCCCCGAGGTCACATATTATTCAAACGAAATGGTGATTCTTAACAGCGCGCCGATTATCACTTCGTACCCGTCGGCGGAGAGGATTGAAGGGTCGTCGTATGAATACCAGGTGACCGCTGAGGATCCGGATGAGGACAAGGTGGAGTTCAGCCTTTTATCCGCCCCCGAGGGTATGACCATTGATACGGAAACGGGACTGATTAAGTGGCGGATCAGCGAACGGCAGGGGGAGGGAAAATTCGATTTTGAAATTATTGCCCGCGACCCCGAGGGCGCCCAGTCCGTCCAGCCGGTGACCCTGTCGTTGTCATCCAATAAGGAAGGGCAGGCGGAAGAGGGAGATTAGGAAAGGTGCGCGTGGAAGTCAGAAAGGCGATCATTCCAGCGGCGGGATGGGGGACCCGGCTGTTGCCGGCAAGCAAGGCAATCCCCAAGGAGATGCTGCCCATTGTGGACAGGCCGGGCATCCAGTACATTGTGGAAGAGGCCGTCGCCTCCCGGCTTAACGAAATAATCCTGGTTACCGGCAAGGGTAAGGGATGCATCGAGGATCATTTCGACATTCAACGGGAGCTGGAAGAGGTGCTCGAGAAAAACGGCCGGAAGGAGCTCCTCACCGCCGTCCGGGAAGTTTCCCGCATGGTCAATATCATCGCGGTCAGGCAGAAGCAGCAGCTGGGAACCGGGGACGCGGTGCTGTGCGCCGCGCCGGTTGCGGCGAGCGAGGCGGTGGCGGTTCTCTATCCTGACGACCTGATTGACGCGGAGGTGCCGGTCACCCGGCAGCTCCTGGATGTCTATGAGCGCCATCAGCCGGCGGCGGTTATCGCGCTGCGGGAAGTCCCCGAGGAAGACGCCCCGCTGTACGGGATGGTTGAAGGCGAGCGGATTGAGGACCGGCTTTACCTGATCAAACGCATTGTTGAAAAGCCGCCGCGGGGGAAGGCGCCTTCAAACCTGGCCATCATCGGCCGTTACATTCTTCCCCCCGAGATTTTTCCCGTGCTGAGACAGCTGCGACCGAGCGCGGACGCCGAAATTCAGCTGGCCGAGGGTCTGGCGGAGTTAAGCCGGCGGGGAAGGGCGCTGGGCTATCTCTTCTCGGGCGCCCGCTATGACATCGGCGACAAGCTGGGATATGTGCAGGCTACCGGCGGGTATGCCTTGAAAAGGCCGGAGCTCCGTGAACGAGTCAAGCAGTGGTGGCGCGGAGGTGGCAGGGATGAAAAG
>CAYWLT010000177.1:0-6433 GCA_964459295.1 uncultured Thermodesulfobacteriota bacterium | reverse complement strand
GCCTTCACTGTACCTCAGCGATCCGGAATCGTTTATCATCAAGCACGAGGTGACGCTCAATGAGAAGAAGCGGAACCTGATACTGATGAACGCGCTGGTTAAATTGCGCTATCCCACCCTGGAGTACGATCTCATCCAGCGATATTTCAAAAGGCCGACCAGGCCGGAAGCGCGGCATGCGCCGCTCCCGGCCGCACCAGGAGGTGATACCGATTAAAAAGCACCTTGCCGTCCTGTTTACGGTTGTGCTGCACCTCCCGGTTTGCGCCGCCGCACTTGCAGAGTCGTATGAGCTGGTCGCCCGCTCCCGTCCCATGCTCCATACCCTGGTGGAGATAAAGGCGTGGGGGCCGGACGCCGAACCGGCCATCGAGGAGGCCTTTGCCGAGATGGAGCGCGTCAACCGCCTGCTCAACAATTACGATCCGCACAGCGAAGTTTCCGCCATCAACCGGAGCGCGGGGGATGGTCGGGTGATTATCAGCGAGGAAACCATGCAGGCGCTGACGCTCGCCGTGAAGTATGGAGACATAACCGGCGGGACGCTCGATATCACCATCGGCCCGCTGCTCCGCCTGTGGGGATTCGGGAAAGACGAGGTGGGGCTTGAAGGAGATGAACCCGATCCCGCATCGCTGGCGCAGGCAAAGGCGCTCGTCAATTACCGCGCCCTGGAGCTTTCCCGGCACCGGTCATGGAGGGGAACGATCCGGCGCTCCGCCCGCCTCGCCACTCAGGGGATGTGGATTGATGTGGGGTCCTTTTCCAAGGGCTATGTCGCGGACCGGGCGGTGGCAATTTTGAAAAAGCGCCGGATTAAAAACGCGCTGGTAATAGCCGGCGGAACCGTATGCGGCATGGGGGTGAAGCCGGACGGCTCGCTGTGGCAGGTGGGAGTACAGCACCCCCGGGACCCACACCGGATTTTAACCGCCGTCGCTCTGAAGAACTGCTCCATATCCACCGCCGGCGATTATGAGAATTTTTATCTCAAGCACGGCACCCGCCGGGGCCATATCATCGATCCCCGCACCGGGACCCCGGTTTCCCGCATGCAGTCGGTAAGCGTGATTGCGCCCGACGGTGTCACCAGCGATTTGCTGGACACCCCCTTGTTCGTGCTCGGGCCGGAACAAGGGATGGAAGTGGCGCACGCTATCAAGGGAGTGGATGTGCTGATGGTCGCGGAAGGCGGGCGGGTGGTCTACAGCGAGGGATGGCCGCAGAAGAACATAGCATATTAAATCTTCCTTGCCTTTGAGGCATTCCCAAACATAAAGTATTTTCATGTAGTGCCCTACCGGCAAGTCGATTCCATTACCCTTGCTCATTTACCTACTGCTCAAGGAGAAGGTGGATGCACACACAGGAAACCCATGGTTTGTGTATCGAGGATGTATCCCGGCAACTGCAGACCAACCTGGAAAGGGGGTTGAGCCGGAAGGACGCCCAAATACGGCTGGAGCAGTTCGGCCCCAACGAGCTGATGGAAAAGCCTCGTCCCGGATTCCTTGCCCTGCTCCTGAACCAGTTCAACAACTTTCTGGTGCTGGTGCTGATCATTGCCGCGGTGGTTTCATTTTCGCTGGGGGAAGTGGTCGATGCCATCGCCATTCTGGTCATTGTGGCGCTGAACGCCATCGTCGGCGTGGTTCAGGAATCGAAAGCCGAGGCCGCCCTGGCGGCATTGAAGAAGATGGCCTCACCCAACGCCCAGGTGCTCCGTGACGGGGAACCGCTTACCATTCCCTCGCGGGAACTGGTGGTAGGTGACGTGGTCACCATTGAGGCGGGAAATTATATCCCCGCTGACCTGCGGCTGATTGAGAGCATGAATCTTCAGGTGGAGGAGGCATCGCTGACCGGGGAGTCCGTACCGGTGGAGAAAAAGGCATCGGTGGTGCTGGACAAGGAAATACCGCTCGGCGACCGCAAAAACTCCGCCTTCATGTCCACCGTGGTCACCTACGGACGCGGCCGGGGTCTGGTTACCGCAACCGGCATGCACACCCAGATCGGTCTCATCGCGGAGATGCTGCAATCGTACGAAGAAGAGACAACGCCGCTGCAGCAGAAGCTGGACCAGCTGGGCAGGGTGCTGGGCATCATCTGCCTGTCCATCTGCGGGTTCATTTTTCTCTACGGGCTGGTACGGGACACCCATCTGGGCTCAATCCTGCAAAAAGGGCTCATGGCCTATCTGGCCGAGGAAAAGAAGGACATTGTGGAGCTGTTCATGACCGCGGTGAGCCTGGCCATTGCCGCCGTCCCCGAGGGACTGCCCGCAATTGTCACCATTTGCCTGGCCCTGGGAATGCAGCGCATGATCAGGCGGCATGCCCTGATCCGCAAGCTGCCGGCAGTGGAGACCCTGGGATGCGCCACGGTCATCTGCTCGGATAAGACCGGCACGCTGACCCAGAACGAAATGACTGTGGTTCGCGCCTGGGCCGGAGGCGCCCATTTCAAGATAACCGGCGAAGGGTACAACCCGTCGGGCCGGTTTTACCGTGACGGACAGCCGGTGGACCCCAACCTGGATGTCCATGTATCCCTGCTCCTGCATGCGGCCATGCTTTGTAATGATGCGCGGCTGGCGCAGGGAAAGGGAGAGAAAGGGGGGAAATCGTGGCGGATTATCGGCGACCCCACCGAGGGGGCGATGATTGTGGCCGCGGCCAAGGCCGGGCTGGAGCGCGAGGAAACCGAGAAGGTGCTGCCCCGGGTGATGGGAAGTCCCTTTGATTCGGAACGGAAGCGCATGACCACCGTTCACCGCCTGCAGGAACCGGGCATGCACTTTCCCTTCGCATGCCCTTCAATCGCCGCGTTTCTCAAAGGGGCCCCCGACATCCTGCTCAATCTGTGTGATTCCATCGTCATGGGCGGCACGGCGGTTCCCCTCACGGAAGAAATGAGAAAAGAGATCCTGGCGGTCAACCAGGATATGGCACGGCAGGCCCTGCGGGTCCTGGGGACGGCATACCGTCCCCTTGCGGCAATTCCCGCGGACTGCAACGCGGGCACGGTGGAGAGAAATCTCACCTTCATCGGCCTCATGGGAATGATTGACCCGGCGCGGCCCGAGGTGAAAGATGCGGTGCGGGTGGCGCACGGCGCCGGGCTTAAGAGCGTGATGGTCACCGGCGACTACAAGGATACTGCCGAGGCCATCGCCCGGGAGATAGGCATCATGGAACCCGGCGGGCGGGTGCTCAGCGGCAGCGAACTGGATGCCATGAGCGAAGCGGAACTGGAGGAGATAATCGACACGGTGGATGTCTGCTGCCGGGTTTCCCCCCAGCACAAAACCAAGATTGTCGACGCGCTGAAGGCGCGGGGCCACGTGGTGGCCATGACCGGCGACGGCGTCAATGACGCGCCGGCGCTGAAGCGGGCAAACATCGGGGTGGCCATGGGCATCACCGGCACCGACGTCTCCAAGGAGACGGCCGACGTCGTGCTGACCGACGACAATTACACCAGCATCGTCGCGGCGGTCGAGGAAGGACGCGTCATCTACTCCAACATCCGCAAATTCGTATTTTTCCTTGTTGCCTGCAATATTGGCGAGATCCTGATCATTTTTATCGCCATGCTCGCCGGGATGCCGATTCCTCTGGTGCCCATCCATCTCCTCATCCTGAATCTGGTAACGGATGGAGCGCCGGCTCTCGCACTGGGCATGGAACAGGGGGAGCCTGATATCATGAAACGGCCTCCCCGCTCCCCCCGGGAACCGGTGATCAACAGGAACATGGTTATCAGCATCACCATCATTGCCACGGCCGACACCATTGCCGTCCTTTCGTTGTTTGCACTCGCGCTTTCCCGCTTTCCCGGAAATGTAACGGCGGCTCAGACCATGGCCTTTACCACACTGGTATGCTCGGAGTTGCTGCGTGCCTACACCTCCCGCTCAGAACAGGAATCTCTCTTCTCCATCGGGATCTTCTCCAACCGCTGGATGGTGCTGGCTACTGTTTTTTCTTTCGCTCTGCTGCTGCTCATGATATATGTCCCCATTCTGCAACCATTCACCGGCACGGTCTCCCTCAGCCTGTCCGACTGGCTGGTGATGATCCCCTTCATGTGCGCCGCGCCCATAGCCGCGGAAATTACCAAGATCTATTTACGCAGCCGGGCGGCACGGCCGGCATCCGGTACGACGTTGTAAGCGAATCCAGAAGAAATAGAACCGGCGGGGCGCCGCTGCGCCGGGCAGACTGAGCGGCATGAAGGATCTTCATGAAGTATCAGGGGAGATTTTATTTCCGGTTGACAAACCGGGAAATATCTTTCTATACTTTATACAGGAACTGATCAGCGCCGGCCGATTGCAAAAGTCCCTTGCTCTTGAAGGTTACCGCCGGTTGACCGGTGAAACCCGCAACCCACTACCAGAGAAAGGAGGGGCTTATGAATCTGGAGCTTTCGAAAGAAGATTTATCTCTGCTGAAGGCGCTGCTTGACAAGGAACATGGCGTCATCGGGGTGCAGATCCATCACTGCAGGACACACGACTTTAAGGATCTTTTAAAACAGTCGGCGCGGCAGATTGCATCCCTGCTGGAGCGGATAAACGCAGCGTTGGGTGTGTGACTGCGGCCCGGCAGCATCGCCGACCGGACCACGCCGAGCGCACAACACTGAAGCCCCCTCATACGATGCCGTATGAGGGGGCTTTTCCATCATTGCGAACCCCATAGTTCCCGGGATTCCGCCGGCTATGTCCCCGGCTTAGGCCTCTTTGGGGGGAATCCGCATGGCGAAGAAGGAGCGCCACACGAAGATCAGGCCGACGACAAAGAGCGGAACCGCAAAATACGGAGCATAGTTGGTTGATTGGGTTTCGCTGGCATGTACCGACATCTCGATGGCGATCTCGGTGGCCAGCAGGCCGAACAGGGTTGAGAACTTGATGATCGGGTTCAGTGACACCGACGAGGTGTCCTTGAACGGGTCGCCCACGGTGTCGCCGATAACGGTCGCGGCATGAAGGTCGGTGCCCTTCTCTCGGAGATCCACCTCAACCACCTTCTTGGCATTGTCCCAGGCGCCGCCGGTGTTGGCCATGTAGATGGCCTGGAACAGTCCAAAGCAGGCAATGGAAATCAGATACGCCACGAAGAAATTGGGATCCAGCAGCGCGAAGGCAAGGGTAATGGATATAAGCGCGATGAAGATGTTCCACATGCCGGTCTGGGCATACTGGGTGCAGATTTTGACCACCGTCTTGGAATCCTCGATGTCCGCCTCTTTCTTGTCCAGGTTCATGTTCTTTTTGATAAACTCCACCGCCCGGTAGGCGCCGGTGGTGACCGCCTGCATCGAGGCGCCGCAGAACCAGTAGATTACCGCCCCGCCGCAGATCAGGCCAAGAATGATCGGGGCATCGGTAAGCTGCACCTGGAGCATGTTCTTGCTCTGGAGCAGCAGGATGATGGAAAAAATCATGGTGGTGGCCCCGCAGACCGCGGTGCCGATGAGCACCGGCTTGGCGGTGGCCTTGAAGGTGTTCCCCGCCGAGTCATTGGCCTCGAGGTAATGCTTGCCTTCCTCAAAATCGGGATCGAAGCCGAAATCCCGCTTGATTTCCTCTTTGATGCCGGGAATGGATTCGGTCTGCGCCAGCTCGAATATGGACTGGGCGTTGTCGGTGACCGGGCCGTAGCTGTCCACCGCAATATTGACCGGTCCCATGCAGAGAAACCCGTAGGCCACCAGCCCGAAAGCGAAGATGGAGGGGTAGTTGATCACCTCAACCGGAATGTAAAGACTGGTAAAATATCCCACGGTCATCAGCGCGGTAATCAGCATGCCCTTGTAAAACGCGCTGAAGTTACCCGCCACGATGCCGGATAGAATGGTGAGTGACGCGCCGCCCTCGCGGGACGCGGTCACGATCTCCTGCACGTGCCTGGACTTGGAGCTGGTGAATATCTTGGTAAACTCGGGGATGAGCACCGCCGCAAGCGTGCCGCAGCTGATGATCATGGCCAGCTGCCACCACACATGGGGCATGGCGGTGAGCACGCCGTCTTTTATAACCTCAAGATCGCTGATCAGCAGGTAGCTCATGATGAAGGAAGTGCTGATGCACAGGGTGGCGGCGATCCAGATGAGGCGCATCAGCGGCTCCTCAAAATCGATTTCCTTCTTGCCGGTATATTTGGCAACTGAGATGGCCTGATTGACAAAATAAGAAATCCCCGAGCAAAAATCCATCAGGAAGCGCATGGCAAAAATCCACACGATGAGCTTGCCCTGGATGGCCTCTTTTACGGCGCTGTCGGGACTCATCACCGCCAGGGTGATAAAAGTGATCAGCGCTACGCCGGTAACCCCGTAGGTTTCAAAACCGTCGGCGGTGGGGCCGACGCTGTCGCCCGCGTTGTCGCCGGTGCAGTCGGCGATGACGCCGGGGTTGCGG
>CAYWLT010000176.1:0-6477 GCA_964459295.1 uncultured Thermodesulfobacteriota bacterium | reverse complement strand
GCACGTTCTTCACCAGGCGGCCGTCATCGTCGATGATCAGGATTTTATTCACGGGTACCTCTCAGTTGCTTTCAAATCTCCCTCTCCTCGCCGGGGGAGAGGGTCGGGACGAGGGACAATAATCAGGACTCGCTTTTCTTTTCCTGCTTCCATCCCCGGATGGTCTCGATGATGCGTGAGGACGAGTGGTGCTTGGGGTCACCGACGATGATCGTGTCCCCGCCGTAGGAAAGCACGGTTTCCCGCTCTAGGATACCCTCCCGGCTGTAATCGGTGCCCTTGGCGTGGAGATGGGGCTTCAGTTCCAGCAGGATGCGGTCGGCGGTCGATTCGCTGAACAAGGTGACAAAGTCAACGCAATAAAGGGCGGCAAGTATCTCCAGGCGCTGGTCCTCGGGGATGACCGGATAATCATCTCCCTTCAGTTTTTTAAGCGAGGCGTCGCTGTTGACCGCGACCACCAGGATGTCACCGTGCCGCTTGGCGTCGGCGAGGCTTCTGACGTGTCCCACGTGCAGCAGGTTGAATCCGCCGTTGGTCAGGACGATGCGCTTCCCCTGCTGTTTCATCGCCTCGATGATGCGTGCCAGATTTTCACGGTCTTTGATTATTTTTTCTTCCGCCATGGAGGTTACCGTTCCCGGTCGAGCACTTCTTCGCAGGCCCGCAGCACAGTTTCCTTTCGGATGTTCTTCATACAGTTCCGGTGATCACACTCCTTGAGATAGCAGGGCACGCACTCCATGCCCTCCGCCACCACTACCCGGCTGCGCCGGTTCTGCGGCCCCACGTAAAACGGGTCGGTCGGGCCGAAAAGGGCCACCACCGGAATGTCATACGACGCCGCCAGGTGCATGAAGCCGGAGTCAATGCCCACAAACAGGGCGGCGTCTTTGATGGCCAGGCAGAGGGAACGCAGGTCCGCCCCGGTCAGATCAATCACCCGGTCATACCCGCCCGCCCCCGTTTGCTTAAGGGCGGCTATGAGCAGATCGTTGTATTCCCGGTTATCATCGCCGCCGATGATCACCGGGGTAAGGCCGCGGCTTTTCCCGAGCTGCGCGGCAATCCCCGCGAATTGCTCATAACCCCAGGTCTTCATCTGCCGTCGCCGGGAGGCGCCCGGCGCGATGATCGTGTAGCGGCCCTGCGGCGGTGGGGAATCGCCTTTGCGGGAATCAACCTTTATCAGCCCCACGTAATCGTCTTTGGTTACCGGCACTTGTAATCGATGCAGGAGCTTTCGGTTGTTGTGCCAGCTGTTATGGCCTTCAACCGTTTCCTTCACGTCGAGAGCCAGGTCCCAGGGAAAATGGGAAAATCCTGCCTTCAGCCGGGCGCCGCTCAGGGCCGCGATGATGAGCGACTCCTCCGACCGGGGGAGGGATATGAGCAGGTCGTACCTGCTGCGGCGCATGGCGCTCACCAGCTTGGTGACCGCCCCATAGCCGTTCGGCCGCTCCAGTATGCAGTCCAGGTAGGGGGAGTCGGCAAGCAGGCCTTTCAAATGAGGCTTGACCACCGAGTGAATGCGCGCGGCCGGGAAGCGGTCGCGCAGGGCCTTGAGCAGGGGTAGGGAAAATACCAGGTCCCCGATCTGGTTGAGGTGGATAACGCACAGGGCGGAAGCTTCCTTCAGCGGGATCATAGGAAGAAGTTGTCATCCTCCGCGGGTTCAATATCTTCGGGTCTTCTCTCCGAGTGTATGAAGTTCTCTATCCACCAGTTGGCGTGATGATAGAAGCATGCAACCACCGAGCACTCCCGCCCGGCATTGAAGCTCAGGATTGATTGCGCCAGGGTGCGCTGGGTTTTCCGGTATGTCTCCTTCCCCGCATAACCGGCGGGGCCGGCGAGCTTGGCCTTGGCCACCCCGCGGAAGGCGGGGCAATGGAAGATGCCGCCGGGGGTGACCACGGTGTTGAAAAACTGCATGTGACACCGGCCGGGTTGATGCTTCAGTTCGGCGAGCTGGCCGGCGAGCAGCGCCCGCAGGTTCACGCTGGTCAGCACCCTGATGCGCCCGCCCACGGCGTTCCGTGCCCGGGCCAGCTTTTCCTCGATGGCCTCCCGGATGCGATGCTCCGCGCCCACGTCCGCCTGGTCCAGCAGCGATTCCTTCTGGGTGTCCTGCTGGCGTATGAGGCAGGGCTTGAACGAGATGTAATCAAATCCGTGGTCGGCGGCCAGCCGCGCCCCGAGGTCCATTTCATCAATGTTGCGGTGGAGCGGCCGTCCGCTGACCGTGATGCCCTCCCAGACAATCACAAAGGAGAATCCGAGGGTGATGAGGGGGTTGCGCTTTTTAAGTCCCTCCGCTTCCCTCAGCAGCCCTGCCAGGGTTATGGAAGTCTTTGGCAGATGCGAGGCGGCAAACGTTTCCTCGGTGCCGGCATCGATGGAAATCCTTACCCAGTCCTCCGGTTCCAGGGAATCGACAATGGCGGCAATGCGTGACAGACGCGACCCGTTGGTCACGATTCCCAGCTGGATGCCTCTGCTCTTGACGTGGGCGACTACCGCCTCAAAGTCCCGATAGAGCGTCGGCTCACCGCCGCCGATGAGGATGACCGAGAGAAGCCCCTGTGACCGCAGGGTGTCCACCGTGTCGCAGACGGTTTTGAGATCAAGCTGTTCGCCGGTATTGATGATTCCTGAATCAACGCAATGGGGGCAGGCAAAGTTGCAGGCCGAGGTGAGGTCCAGGTTCACCGATACCGGGCCATACGACGGGATTCCACCATCCGCGCCCCGCTGCCATTGGAGGTACGCCCTGAGCCTTTCTATGACCGAGCGCTGGCTCAGCTTGGTGCTGAAGTCATATTCCTTGTGTTTGAGCTTGTCCATAGTCCGGTTTCTTTGGAATAGGTGCACGTTGAACAAGGATTCTTACCCCGCGCCTTCACAACCGCGGTATATATGCCGCAGCAGCAGGGTTGTGTCGATGATGTGCGCCCTGCCGATAAGGGGCTCTTTCCCTTGCCTGACCGACGATATGAAATCCTGAACCGAGAGATCCAGAGGATCCGTTATTTTAGCGGACCTGCCTTCGTGATTAAAGTAAATATCATAGCGCTTCAGCTCCAGACTGCGGGCCGCGATTTTTCCGTTGAACCCGAATGAGAAATCCCGCGGTTGCCGGTGCTGGCGGGTGAGCCTGATTTCAGCCGTACACCCCGGACCGGCGGCCGCATAGTCGAAGCAAACGGTCATTGCATCAGCGCCGGCCGTGGCGCGGAGGTTACGGATGTCCCCTTTGCCGCAGACGCAATAGAGGAGGCTCAGGGCGTGGGGGACCGCTTCCACGATCATCTCCCTCCCGCCACACTGGGGCGAGAGCCTCATGTAAAAGCTGCCGACCGTCGTCCCCCGGAGCGTACCGCACAGCTCTTCATAATAGGGAAGAGCAAAAGGCCACTGGGAATTCATGGCCACGGTTGCCTTGCGGCGCTCCGCTGTGGTAAAGATGCGGGCGAGCGTCTCCGTCAAATCACCCGGTTCATCCCATATGAAGGGCTTCTCGCAGAAGACGTGGACGCCGGCGTCGACCGATTCCCGCAGATAGTGGAGATGGGTGGCGGCCGGAGAGGCGATGGCCACCGCGTCGACGTGCGTTTCCCGCAGCATCCGGTTGAAATCGGTGTGGGCGGCGGCGTTGATCCCATACTGAGCAAGAGCGGACGCAGCTTCCCGCGCGGTTGCGTCGGTTGTGCCGAGCACCGCAACCACTGCGGCGCCGGCCCGGTGAAAATAGTTCCCGATGAACGGGCCGATGCCGCTTCGCTTTCGCCTTCCTCCTATGAGCGCAATCCTCACCCCTGCTCCTCTAATTGCATATCTTATTTTAACCTCTGATGAAAGAAATTTTTGCGCTCCCCGGCGGATGTGCAGACATACTATAATAGCGAACGCCGGCTAATTCAAATATTTTATTGAAAGATGCGCCGAAATACTCCACAGCTCTGTTGTGGCGATGAAAGGCATTTCCTCTCCCCTGGGAGACTGTGTCACATTGTCATTCTGAAGCTGCAGCCGAAGCTTCTCCTTTTTAACTCGTTGATTCTCTGTGATTCTTCGCTTCGTTCAGAATGACAAACAGGGTATTCTCATCATTATGACACGGTCTCTCAAGGGGGAGGAGATATTTTTAGATTACATATAGGGATCTGAGAATTTATTTCTCAGATATGTTTACGACCGGTCGGAGCGGATTTCAGCCGCGAATGCATCGCGCCTGAAGGCGCTCCTGCCGACATTTCGAATATCTTTGGCTAGTTTTTTGTTATCCCACAGCAGTGCTGCGGGGTAATTCACTGAATGACACGTATACTGCTGGAGACGCCCCGGCCTGACCTGCCTTTATTCCCTTCTCCTGGATACGGGCCGCATATGGGGACAAGCGGTCGCCCTTACGGATCTAACGTCTTTTCGCTCGCTGATTAAGTGTAATAATAAGGGTAGCCGCAAGCTTCAGCTTGCATTCTTTATGACTTCATTGCTGTCGTGCCTTTCCTTTTTCATGGGCGCAGACTAAAAGCCTGCGACTACAATACAACTCCGTTCCGTCAAAAAAAGCCCTTACCAAATATCGCTAAAAATGTTAGATTACAATACAAGGAAGTTTGTGAAATCACCATGCCCCTTTCGTGCATCCCGAAATAAGAAAATGAATAATTAGAGGTTGCCTGAAAATTGATTTCTATCAATACGCTGTTTTCCCTTCAGCCCATCCCTCGCCCCGCCGGGGGGAGGTTTACCCGCCTCCGGCTGCGCCGAAGGCGACCAGGGGTTAGGGTGCGGGGACATCCTGTTTTTTTTCGAATCAAAGAAATCTGCAGCGGGATTAAGGTAGCGATGGCATGAACCGGCGGTCTTTCTTACAGTGGATGGCCACATGGGGCGCTTTCCTGGGCAGCGATCTCGCCGTTTTCAGCAGGGTTTGGGGACAAGCGGGAAGCGGCGCTGCGGCGGGGCAATCGTCTTCAGGGAGCGTCAAGCCGGCGGCCGCAGGAAAAACATGCCGGGTGGTTACCGTCCGGAATTCGGCGGTTCTCCTGGGGGACAACCGGGTAAATAGCCATGCCGCTGATCAGATGGTAACCGAGGGCATGCTGCGGCTGACCGGTGAGTCCGGCGCTGATGCCGCATGGAAGAAGCTCTTCAGTACCGGCGACGTGGTGGGAATCAAGGTGAACGCCATGGGGGGGATGCCGAGTGCAACCCACACCGGCGTGGTCGATGCCATCATTGCGGGACTGAAAAAGGCGGGCATCAGGGATGAAAATATCATTGTCTGGGACCGGCTGACCGATGAATTACAGAAGGCCGGTTATGTCATCAACCGGTCGGGTCCCGGAGCCAGGTGTTTTGGCACCGACCGGGACTATGACCCCTATCCCGAAACCGCCGGTTCCATCGGGAGCTGTTTCAGCGCCCTGGTTTCATCGCGCTGCACCGCCTTGATCAATGTGCCGGTGCTCAAGGATCACGATCTCTCGGGCGTTTCTCTGGGCCTGAAAAATTTCTACGGCGCCATCCATAATCCCAACAAATACCATGATCATAATTGCGACCCCTACATTGCCGACCTTAACACCCACCCCTATCTGAAAGACCGGCTGCGGCTGACCATCTGTGACGGCCTTTCCATGCAGTACAACGGGGGGCCGGCCTTCAAGCCGCAGTGGAATGAACCCTTTTCCACCCTTATCTTCGGGATCGATCCGGTCGCCGTCGACCGTGTGGGATGCGGGCTGATAGAAGAGCATCGCCGGGAAAGAGGGCTTCCCTCCCTCAGGGACGCAGGCAGGAACCCGGTGCATATCGCCACGGCAGCCCAAAGGGGCCTGGGCGTTGACGATCCGGCGCGGATTGAAGTGGTGTCGATTTGATTTGAAGAACCCCCTCACCCTAACCCCTGGTCGCCTTCGGCGCCGCCGGAGGCGGGTAAACCTCTCCTCAAAGGGTAGAGGGAACCAGATAAACCCCTCTCCCCTGGGAGACTGTGTCACAATGAGGAGAACACCCTGTTTGTCATCCTGAACCCTTTGCTTGTCATCCTGAGCGTAGCGAAGTATCTCCGTTTTTTGCTCAGGATAAACTCCGTGAAGAATCTCATATAATCAATGGGTTAAAAATGGAGATTCTTCGGCTGATAGAAGAAGAATGACATTATGACACAGTCTCCTGACGGAGAGGCTTGAGGTGAGAGAGAAAACAGCTTGTAATAATCTATTTTCATACTTCGTGGTGCCCCCAAGGGGCATGGGGGTTTAACAGGAAAACGAGGTCTCCATGTAAGGGCGACCGGCCGGTCGCCCCTATATGCGGATAAGGATTACGTGGAAGGATGCGCTCCGTCGCTTCGAACCGGATATGTTTCATGAAGCCTGTCCTGAGCGGAATGAGGAGATTCTTCGCTGCGCTCAGACCTTATGCTTGAAGATGGTTAATCACGTTTTAAAAAAAGAAAAAGGC
>CAYWLT010000175.1:0-6510 GCA_964459295.1 uncultured Thermodesulfobacteriota bacterium | reverse complement strand
AGTAAGTGCAAGCTGTTATGGAGCCTTGCTGATTCAGGAGCTTAAGAAAAAGAACGAACAACTTCAATTTAATTTGCGTGAGAAAGAAAAGATTGAAGAGTATATGCATAATATTCTGGAAAGCCTTAGCAGCGGGGTGGTGGTCGTTGACCAGGACGGGAAGGTGACAACCTATAACAGTTCGGCGGAGCTGATTACCGGCATACCTAAGGGGAGCGTCGAAGGAGGGTATTTTATTGAGATGTTGAGATCTCTTATTCCCGGTAACGGCATACCTTCATCTATGCACCCTGGAGATTTGAGCTGGATGGCCGAGCGAGAATTCAAACTGCGGAGAAAGGATGGCAAAGATCCACAGGTAAGGGTTTCGGTTACTCGGCTGGTAAGGCAGGAGAAGGCAAAAGTGGGCAGCGTAATTATACTCCAGGATGTATCCCGGCTGAGAATACTCGAGGAACAGGCAGAACGCACGAACCGCTTAGCGGCAATGGGGGAGATTGCGGTAAGCATTGCTCATGAAGTGAGAAACCCCCTTGGCAGTATCGAGCTGCTCGCCTCTCTGTTGCGGAGTGAGCTGGAGAACGATGAAAAAAAGAAAAGACTTGCGGAACATATTCTATCCGGCGTGAAGAATATAGATTATATCATTAACAATCTGCTGCTATTCACCAAACAGCAATATCCGGTTTTTAAGTGTGTTGACTTCCATGGACTTCTCGACGAAACCCTCACCTTTGTCATGCCTACCCTGAGGCAGGGCAGGGTTAATCTCATCAGGCGCTATAACGCCCTTGACTCCAAAGTATACGGGGACGCGGAGTTGCTCAAGCAGGTAGTACTTAATCTGCTGTGGAACGCCATGCAGGCAATGCCCCAAGGCGGGGAACTTACCGTCTCCACCGAAACGGAAGAAAATGGACCGGGTTTTACCCACGAAGCAGGATATCTGACCGTAAAATTTATCGATTCCGGCGTGGGCATCTCCGACCATTACAAGGAGAAAATTTTCAGTCCATTTTTTAGCACCAAAGAGAAGGGCATGGGGCTCGGCCTCACCATCGCCCATAATATCACCGGAATTCACCAGGGCATGATGGAAGTTATGAGCACTTTGGGCGAGGGGACAACCTTCGCCGTCACTTTGCCTTTGGCCGGAGAGGCAAGAGAGGAATAGATAGGTGGAAGTGAATACGTTGAAGGAAGGACAAATCCTGGTTATTGATGATGAAGAGAGCATGCGCCTTGCCCTTACCGAAGCGCTGGTCAAAAGTGGTCATGCAGTAGATTCCGTCCCCAATGGATGTGACGCCCTGAAAAAAGTCTGTTCCACACCCTTTAAATTGGTTATTACGGATGAAAGAATGCCCAGCATGGACGGTTTGACGGTTCTACAGGAAATCAAGAAAAGATTCCCCCGGATTCCGGTGATAATGATCACTGCGTACGGAACCGTACAAAATGCGGTGGAGGCTATGAGACGGGGGGCGGCAGATTATTTGCTAAAGCCTTTTTCATTTGAGCAGCTTGACGCCGTAGTGAAAAGGGCGCTTGCCGGTGGCAACGGAAATGGGACATACCTTGGGAATGATCAAAAAAGGCGGGAAATCGTGACTCAGAATCGAGAGATGCAGAGGCTTATCGGCCTGGCAAAAAGCATTGCCCTGAGTAATTCCACCGTTCTTATTCAGGGCGAAAGCGGAACCGGCAAGGAGTTATTTGCTCGGTATATTCACCAGCACAGTGAGCAGAGAGACAAGAATCTGGTTGCGGTCAATTGTGCCGCTATTCCCGAAAATCTCTTGGAAAGCGAGCTGTTCGGGTATGAAAAGGGCGCCTTTACCGGTGCCGCGCAAAGAAGGATGGGAAAGTTTGAGCTGGCGAATGGAAGCACCATTCTTCTGGACGAAGTAAGCGAAATGGGTCCCCAGCTTCAGGCAAAACTGCTAAGGGTGTTACAGGAATTTGAGATTGACCGAGTGGGGGGAAAAGAGCCTATTCCCATAAATGTGCGGGTTATCGCCACTACCAATGTCAATTTGAAGGCGGCGGTGGAAGAAGGAAAATTTAGAGAGGATCTTTTTTACCGGCTAAATGTTATACCTCTGAAGATCCCGCCTTTGCGAGAGCGCAGAGAGGATATCGCTTTTCTGGTGGAACATTTTATTAAAAAACACAGCGTCAAATGTAAAAAGGCTGCGCCTCGAATTTCTCCGGAAGCTATCGAGATATTGCGGGAACATGACTGGAGAGGAAATGTTCGAGAACTGGAAAATGTGATTGAAAGAACGGTTCTCCTACACCAGGATGATGTCCTGTTGCCTGCTCATCTTGTCACGGAAGAAATAAACGGCAGTAAAGAAGCGGGCGCGGGTGCTTCCCGGGGGGCGGGTTCGGTAAAAGCGATGGAAAAAGAACTTATTTTCAAAACCCTTAATGAGTTGGAGGGAAACAGGACCCACGCGGCTAAGGCTCTGGGTATAAGCATCAGAACTCTTCGAAACAAGCTCAGCGAGTATAAGAAACAGACAGTATAGATGAAAGGATTTTACCGACAAACTTGACTTCCGGGAGGGATTTGAATGCCATCTGACGCATTATTTAGTACTACCGTTATAATGCTGGAGAAACTGCTCGACTATCATTCGGAAAGGCATAAACTGCTCGCGGCCAATGTCGCCAATATTGATACCCCGGGTTATAAGGGATGTGATATCAATTTCCCGGATGAGCTGGCGAGAGCGGCCGGAACCGGAAAAACCTTGCCTCTGGTAAAGACCAGTGAAGGCCATTTTCCCCCAGGGACACTTCTCAAAGATACGCGGTACAGCGTATTTGAGAGTAACGGTACCGCTCATCGGCTCGACGGCAATACGGTAGACCTTGATAAAGAAATGTCCAAACTGGCTGAAAACAGTCTTTACTATAACACCGCCGCCCAGGTAATTTCCAAGAAGCTCCAGGGACTGAGAACCGCTATCAGCGAGGTGAGATAATATGGATTTCTTGACCGCTCTTCAAATTAGTTCGTCAGCGCTGAGTGCTCAGCGACTCCGGATGGATGTAATATCAAGCAACCTGGCAAACATAAGTACGACCCGTTCACCGGAGGGAGGTCCCTACCGAAGACGGGAAGTGGTTTTCGCTTCACAACCGGCGGATACCGGTTTTGGGGAGACGTTAAAAACGGCGATGGACAACAGTCTTCAAACCGTAGAAGTGACCGACGTCATTATCGATTCAAGGCCGCCCAAGATGATCTATGATCCCGGACATCCCGATGCCAATACCTCAGGGTATGTGGCAGTGCCCGATATCAATGTAATGGAAGAAATGGTGAATATATTATCCGCAACCCGTTCCTATGAAGCCAATGTGGCGGTGGTGAATGCCACCAAAAGTATGGTGACCAAGGCACTGGAAATAGGCCGTTAAAAGAAGCGCTACCCCGGAACGGTATCTGGAGATGAGACGAAAATGAAAGACATAACCATCGAGTCAAGCTTAAAATCAATGATACCCCATGTGTCGGGAAAGAAAGAAAACGCTTCCGCTGAGGGGGGCTCTTTTAAAGTAATGCTAAAGGGTTCGATTGAGGACGTTAATCAGTTGCAGACGGAAGCCGACCGATCCATTGAACGGCTGATTGCCGGAGAGTCGAAGAACCTTCATGAAACCATGATTGCAATGGAAAAGGCTGATATATCCTTCCGTCTGATGATGGAGGTGAGAAACAAAATTATTGAGGCATATAATGAAATTATGCGGATGCAGGTCTAATCGATATTTGAGTTTAGATATACGAATGAACCTTTCGGCCCCCTTAAAGGCGGCGGGACACGGGACATTAACCGCCGACGCGAGCGCCAACTCCCTGCTTGAGCTTGGACATGGCAGGCATGGCCGGGGGGAGAAATGATTGTAGATTTTGTTTGCAAATAAAAAAAGGGGGAAGCGATGTTTGAATTTTTGAGAAAGTTTTTTTCCCAGATACAAACCAATTTTAGTATGCTCTCGACGGGGAAAAAAGCGACCGTGGCGGGTGTTGCTCTCAGCACCTTGCTGGGGATTGTCCTCCTAATCGTCTGGGCGAACCGGCTGGATTATCAGCCCCTCTACTTTAATCTCAATCCGGAGGACGCTGGAGCGGTGGTGGAAGAGCTAAAGGCACAAAAGACTCCCTACCGTTTATCGGCCAATGGAAGAACCGTGCTTGTTCCCGGTGAAAGAGTGTATGATCTTCGATTGGATCTGGCCAGCCGGGGGGTTCCCGCCAAGGGGGGGGTAGGCTTTGAAATCTTTGACCGGACCGATCTGGGAACGACCGAGTTTGTACAGAAACTGAACTATCAACGCGCCTTGCAGGGGGAGCTGGCACGTACCATCTCCCAGATTGGAGAGGTAGAGCAAGCTCGAGTGCACATTACCCTTCCCGAGAAGACTTTCTTTTTGGAGAACGAGCAGAAGCCTACGGCATCGGTGGTGGTTAAGCTCCGACACAATGGTATGCTGAAAGATAAACAGGTTCAGGGAATTGTTCATCTGGTTGCCGGAAGCGTGGAAGGGTTGGGGCCGGAAAATATTGCGGTGGTTGATACCGACGGCATTGTTTTATCGTCCGGAACTTCTGAGAATTCTAAGCGTGCCGGATTGTCCGGTAACCAAAGTGAATTTCAGAGGGAATTGGAAGAGGGGTTGGAAAAAAGAGTGCAAACCATGCTTGAAAAAGTGGTTGGTAAAGGAAAGGCGATTGTGAGAGTAAGTGCGACCCTCGATTTTACTCAGGAGGAAAAGACAGAAGAGATATTTGATCCGGATAGTGCCGTGGTGAGAAGTGAGCAACGGGCAGAAGAAAAATCTACCGGAAGAACCCCTCTTGCCATGGGAATTCCCGGAGTTGCGAGTAACATTCCGGAGGGAGAGGGAGGGCCGGTAAGCAGCGTGAGCAGCAGCGATGCCAAGAAGACCAACGAAACCATGAACTACGAGATCAATAAAGTGGTGAAGAGAATAATCGCACCGACCGGCGTCATTAAGAGACTTTCGGTGGCCGTCCTGCTTGATGGTACCCATGAGGCAACCAAAGCCGAAGACGGAAAAGAAAAACACACCTATGTTCCCATTCCCAATGAGAAGCTTACCACCTACAGGGATATTGTGATGAAAGCAGTTGGTTACAATGAGGAACGGGGTGACCAGATAGAGGTAAGTAATGTTCCCTTCGAAACGGTTCGCTTAACAGATGAGGAGAAAAAGACGATAGCGAGAGATGATTTATTCCAAAAGGTGTGGAAGATGGTGCCGTATCTGATAATTATCGCACTTGCCACCTTGCTGATACTGTTGGTTCTGCGTCCCCTGATCAAATGGCTTGCCGCGCCGGAGGCCGGTACGGTTGCTCGTATCCCTGCCGGAAGAACGCTTGCGGAGCTCGAAGCAGAAACACCTCAGGGCTATTTAAGCGGTGGAATATCGGGCAGAGAACAGGTGGTACAACTTGCGCGAACCGATGTCCAACAGTTTGCAGAACTGCTTAGGAACTGGATAAAGTAGGGGGTAGCAAATGATAAGAGAAGGAGAATTAACCCATAGTGAAAAAGCGGCCATTATTATCTCTTCGCTGCCTGCCGATCTGGCTTCTGAGGTTGTCTGCCATTTGGAAATCCCGGAGATTGAAAGGCTGAGCAACTGGATGAGCAGGATGGGCACTGTCCCGAGCACCGTAGTCGACAAGGTGGTTGATGAATTCATGCTAATTGCGGCGCAGGAAGCCGGATCCGTCTCCATGGGAAAAGAATATACGGAAAGGATTATTGCCAAAGCCCTGGGTGAGGATAAGGCTAAATCGCTGGTGAATAAAATATCAGGGGATGGTAGCTACCGGTCTCTTGAGCACCTGGAAGACCTTGATCCAAAAGTGCTGATCGGCCTGATCGGAAATGAGCACCCTCAGACTATTGCCCTTATTCTTTCCCACCTGAGTCCTAAAAAGGCGGGTGCGGTGCTGCCGGGATTACCGGAGGAGCTCAGGGCCGAGGTTATTGTAAGAATTTCCAATCTTGAGCATATCCCTCCCGATGTAATTAACGAAGTTGCCGAGATGCTGGAGCGCGAGGCAAAGTCGATGGGGGTTGCGGGCCATAAACAGGGCGGAGTAAAAGCAGTGGCGGATATACTCAATCAAGTTGACCGCTCAACCGAATCCTCTATTCTCGCAATGATTAAGGAATCGAATCCTAAAATGGCGGATGAGATCAGCCAGCTCATGTTTGTTTTTGATGACCTTGCGCTCATTGACAACCGTGGTATTCAGGAGATACTCAAAGAGGTATCCAGTGAAGATCTGGCGAAAGCCTTGAAAACCGCCAGTGAGACGGTAAAAGAAAAAATTTTCAAAAACATGTCGGAGCGGGCTGCCGAGATGCTGAAAGAAGATATTGAGGCCATGGGGCCGATGAGGCTGAGCGAAGTTGAAAAGGCGCAGCAGGGTATTACGCAAATTGCGATGCGACT
>CAYWLT010000174.1:0-6533 GCA_964459295.1 uncultured Thermodesulfobacteriota bacterium | reverse complement strand
TTGCATCGCCTTGTACCTGCGTAATATCACGCTGCATAGATCATTCCTCAGCTGATCAAGCGGTATCAGGGGGCGGAGTATGCCTTTGCCCGGGCGCGTGAGTATGTGAAACGGGCCGTGGACCATCTCGGCGAAATTGCATCCCTCCCGGTCAAGGACGCGTTGACCGCCGCGGCCTGCTATGTGGTCGAGCGGGAATGGTAGGAGCAATGAACATTTTACTCACCAATGACGATGGCATTTTTGCGGAGGGCATCAGGGTGCTGCGGGAGCAGCTGCTCTCCCTCGGCGAGGTGTGGATGGTGGCGCCGGACAGCGAGCGCAATGCCGTAAGCCATGCCCTGACCCTGCACCGCCCCCTGCGCCTTTCCCCCATCGATCACCATGCCTGTGCGGTGAACGGCACCCCGGCGGACTGCATCAACATTGCGCTTCATCACCTCCTTGCCTCGCCGCCGCGGCTCGTCATTTCCGGCATTAACCGGGGGGACAACCTGGGCGGCGACGTTAACTATTCCGGCACGCTGGCCGGAGCGGCGGAGGGCGCCCGGATGGGCATCGCGGCGTTTTCCATATCGCTGGCCGGGGCTGATTCATTCGATTATCGACCGGCCGCACGCTTTGCCCTGCGGCTGGCGCGCTTTCTGCTTCAGCACGGTCTTCCCCCCAACACCATGCTCAATGTTAATGTCCCGGATACCGCGGGCCAGCCCATCGAGCGCTACCGCATAACCCGGCAGGGAAAGCAGCGGCACCGCAACACCATTGAAAAAAAAGTGGACCCGCGGGGCATGAACTATTACTGGATCGGCCGGAGCCGGGAATGCGTCACCCTGCCGGAAGATGATCATGCCTCTGATTACCGGGCGGTGGAGGAAGGGTTTATATCGATCACCCCGCTCAGCCTTGATCGCACAGACGAACCGTCATATCATGCAATGACCGCGTGGCGCCTGTAGCCCGTGCTCCGCGCCGGTCGGGGATATGCGCATGCTGCAGATCGGAGTCATCGGGGCCGGGGAGTGCTCCGCGGCGGCCGCCCTGGCGGCCGAGGCTGTGGGCAGGGAGATTGCCCGAAACCGGGCGGTGCTCATCTGCGGCGGACTGGGCGGCGTCATGGCCGCTGCTGCGCGGGGTGCGTGGGAAGCGGGCGGCACCAGCGTGGGCATCCTGCCGGGAATGCTTATGGAGGAGGCAAACCCCCACATCAGCATACCCATTGTAACCGGCATGAGCCATGCCCGCAATGTGGTGGTGGTGCGCTCCGCGCATGCCCTGATCGCCATCGAAGGGGGATACGGCACCCTTTCCGAGATTGCCATTGCGCTCAAATTGGGAAAGCCGGTCATTGGACTGCTCACCTGGAAGGTGAGCTCGAAGATTGTTGAGGCGGCATCACCGCAGGAAGCGGTCCAATTGGCGGTGCGCGCCGCCCGGCGCACATGATCCGCCGTGCCAACGGCAGTACCAATGCGCTGGGAATGCGCGCGGCACCCCCTCCCAGCACGCTAACTCGCATCCGCCGGTGAAACCTACTTATGTATTTTCCGCAGCCGTTGCCGTGCTTTGCTCCCTGCTTGTGCTTGAGGGCTGCTCCTATTCACGGGTGGCACCGCGGCCGCGGGATGCGGGCACGGCGCGTGCGCCGTATGCAATCGATCCGACGCCGCACCGGGCGCAGGAAGGTGTCTATCACAGCGTGGGCAGGGGTGAGACGTTGTGGCGGATTTGCAAGACCTATGATGTGAGCCTGCAGGAGGTGGCCGAGCTCAACTCCATTACCGACGCGTCACAGATTAAGACCGGCGACCGCATTTTCATTCCGGGCGCGCGTCAGACCCGCGCGGTTGACCTTGCCGCGCGGGTCTGGCAGAAGGCTCCCGAGTCGATTCAACAATCCCGGGGAAGATTCATCTGGCCGGTGCAAGGGAAGATCGTCGGGCGCTATGGCGTGTATCAGGGCCTGAAATACGACGGCATCGATATTCAAGCCCCGCTGGGCACTGCGGTCAAGGCCGCGGATGCAGGTACGGTTGCCTTCGCTAAAGCCATGCCGGGATATGGAAACATCATCATCATTAAGCACCAGGACCAGTATTCAACCGTGTATGCCCATAACCAGCAGAATCTGGCGCAGGAAGGAAGCTGGGTACAACAGGGGGCGGTCATAGCGCGACTGGGAAACTCGCACAATCCGGCTTCAGCCCCCACCCTCCATTTTCAAATCAGGCGCTACAACAAGGCGAGAAATCCGCTCTTCTATCTGAAAGAGGCGGCATCACCCTAGCGGGCGCTTGAAAAACTGTTGTGGCGAAAAAGCCCCTCCCCCTTGAGCCACACGCTATTGAGCAGTGTTTTCATCCGCCTGCCGGCGAAAACCGCGCCCCGGGCGCTGCGCTGGCGTATCAGTCATTCACCATCAGGGAAACCACGGCAATGCGGATTGTACGGCACAAGGAAATTTTCGCCGGGCGAATTTTTACCCTTTCGCAGGATGAGATTGCCATTTCCGGTCGGAGGTTGGAAGTGGAGTGTATCAGGCATCCCGGCGGCGCCGCGGTGGTCCCGATCCTTCCGGACGGTACGGTGGTCATGATAGAGCAATACCGCTATGCGGTGGAATCTGCGATCTGGGAAATCCCCGCCGGCCGGCTGGAACCGGGCGAGAGTCAGTGCGCATGTGCCCTCAGGTAGCTCGAGGAAGAAACCGGTTACCAGGCCGGACGGATTGAAAAACTGGCGGATATTTACAGCGCGCCCGCTTATTGCACCGAGATCATATCTATTTTTCTGGCCACCGGCCTGCGGGCTGGACATCAGCTTCTGGAGAAAGATGAATTCATCCGGGTGGTGAAACTGCCGATGGAAGAAGCGCTTACCCGGGTGCTGACCGCGGGTGTCTCTGATGCTAAAACACTGACCGGGTTGCTGATGGCCAGAAACCGTCTCGCAGAGACCGGCTATGCGGGGTTCGCCGCCACGCGGCCGGAGGGGGAAAAGTAACATTAGCATTGACAAAAAATGGCATACAATGTATTGATTTACTGTAGATTTGTCGTGAAGATTTGTAAGCACCCATATCGCAAGGAGAACACCATTGAAAAGTAAACGGGTTATTGCGTTTCTGATAGCAGGGATTGCGGTGATTGCTTTTTGGGCAGGCAGGATGGTGCCGACCAACAACGCCATAACCCCGGATATTTCGGTTCTGGAGCGGGAGGCCCACGCTCAGACCAATGTGGATCCACTTGCCGGCCAGCAGGTGTTTGTAAGCCTGGCCGAGAGGCTGATGCCCGCCACGGTAAACATCAGCACATCGACCGCGCCCAAAAAGAAGCTGCGGCGGCCTTCCCCGTTTCAGGGAGACGAGCGCTGGAGGGAATTTTTCGGGGACGATTTTTTTGATAGATTTCTTGACCAGCTGCCGCAGGGCCAGATGCCCTCCAAAAGCCTCGGGTCGGGTTTTATCATCGACAAGGAAGGATTCATCATCACCAATAATCACGTGATTGAAGGCGCCGACGAGATAAAAGTGAAGCTTTCCGACAAGGAGGAATTTGACGCAACCATCGTCGGGAGGGATAGAAAAACAGACATCGCGCTGATCAAAATCGTCCCCCCTCCGGGATTGCCGGTTGTTACCCTGGGGGATTCGGATGCCCTCAAGGTCGGTGAATGGGTGATGGCCATCGGCAACCCCTTTGGTCTGGATCAGACCGTCACCGTGGGCATCGTAAGTGCGAAGTGGCGAAAGCTGGGCATGGGGCCATACGAGGATTTTATTCAAACCGATGCCGCCATTAATCAGGGAAACAGCGGGGGGCCGCTCTTTAACACCCGGGGAGAGGTGGTGGGGGTCAATACCGCCATTTTTTCCACCAGTGGCGGAAGCATCGGCATAGGTTTTGCGACGCCGATTAATTTGGCAAAGAATGTGGTCAAGCAGCTCAAGGAAAAGGGCAGGGTGGTCAGGGGGTGGCTTGGCGTGATTGTTCAGACGGTTACGCCGGATCTGGCAAAGAGCTTCGGTTTGGAACAGAAGGAGGGCGCCCTGGTTGCCGATATTGATGCCAGTGGACCTGCGGCTAAAGCCGGGATCAAAAAAGGAGACATTATTACTGGGTTTAACGGTACACCGATCAAGGAAATGGATCAGCTGCCGCTGCTGGTTGCCCAGACGCCGGTGGGATCGAAAGGCGAACTCACCATCATCCGCGACGGGAAAAAGATCGTCAAAACAGTTGAGATCGGAGAACTGAAGGACGAGGAGGCTGGTGCCCCGGCCGAGGAAAGCGGATCAGACGACCTGGGCATGGAGCTTGCCGACATAACCGAATCACTGGCGCGCCGATACGAAATCCAGAAAACATCAGGCGTGCTGGTGACCTATGTGGAACCAAACAGCCCGGCCGCCGAGGCGGGCGTCAGGCCGGGCGATGTCATCACACAGGTCAACCGGAAGGATGTAGCGGACGTGGGGGAATATGAAAAATGCCTCAGCGAGGTCCGGAAGGGAAAGAAAAACAAGCTGCTGCTGCTGATCACCCGGGGCAAGACCTCACAGTTTGTGGTTATCGACCTGGAGTAACCGCCGTGCCCCGCCCGAGGATACCGGGAAACTCCATGTCAGTGCGCGAGCAATCATTTGGTTACCCTCAGTATGACGAAAGCAGACGATGAGCCCGTTCACCAGAGAACCGGCTCTTCGCTTTTGCGGGGGGCGCCGCCCGCTCACCCATCGGCGGCGATCCGGCAGTCGCTTGAAAGGGCTCAAGGGGGATGGGGCTTTGCAGCCACGACCAATTTCCCGAAATCTGAACCTCGGGTGACCGGGCATCTATAGGTTTAAGCAGGGGAAAGGTGTGCATAACGAAGTTGATGTCGCGCGGGAACGTTCGCGCATGGTTGAAGAACAGCTGAAAAATCGGGGGATTCATGACGAGCGGGTTTTACAGGCAATGGCCAGGGTGCCCCGGCATCGTTTTTTGCCTGAGGACAAACGAGCGCTTGCCTATACGGACGGGCCGGTGCAGATCGGACAGGGGCAGACCCTTTCACAGCCCTACATGGTCGCATTAATGACCCAGTGCCTGGCGCTGCAGGGGCATGAGAAGGTGCTGGAAATAGGCACGGGATCGGGGTATCAGTCGGCCATTCTGCTGGAACTGGCCGACGAGCTTTATACGGTTGAAAGGATTGGAGCGCTGGCGGCGCGGGCGGAAGAAGTGTTGCGCGAACTTGGATACCCCCGCATTCATCTCCGTATCGGCGACGGTTCCGCCGGATGGCCTGATGCGGCACCGTTCGACGCGGTCATGGTCACGGCCGGCGCCCCTCAGATACCGCAGGCGCTCATGGAACAGCTGGGCGAAGGGGGGAGGCTGGTCATTCCCGTCGGCTCGCGTTATTCACAAACCATTTTTACCTGCATCAGGCGCGGGGAGGGCTGGGTAAGCCAGGATTCAACCCCGTGCGTTTTCGTGCCGCTTATCGGGAAGTGCGGCTGGCACGATGAGGAAGGCCGGAACCCGCCGGATGGATGAAGCGGTGCGTAAGGCCGCCGTCGATCTGACGGCCTCAACCGGTTTTTTTCGGCGTACCCTCATGGACGCCGTGTAATCGACTTGACAGGAAAACGGGCATGAAACGCGATGAAGCGGTGCAACGCGCCGTCCAACTGAAACAGGAGATTAATTACCACAACTACCGCTACCATGTTCTGGACGACCCGGTCATATCCGATGCCGAATATGACCGGATGTTCAGGGAGCTGCAGGGGCTGGAAGAGCGCCATCCCGAGCTGATCACCCCCGATTCCCCCACCCGTCGCATCGGCGCCCAACCGCTCACGGAGTTCAAAACGATTGTCCATTCAGTCCCCATGCTCAGCCTGGCCAACTGTTTCACCGACGCGGAGATCCGGGAGTTCGACCGCCGGGTCAAAAAAATGCTGGAAATGACATCGGGGGAGGTCGAATATTGCGCTGAGGCCAAACTTGACGGCGTGGCGGTTGAACTGGTGTACGAACGCGGCGGCTTTACGGTCGGGTCAACCCGGGGTGATGGTGACCGCGGCGAGGACGTGACGGCAAATTTAAAAACCATCCGTTCGGTGCCGCTGCAACTGCTGGCTGAGGGAGGCGTGCCGCTGCCTGAGCACCTGGAGGTCCGGGGCGAGGTGTTTTTACCGAGCGAGGAGTTCGTCGTACTCAACCGCCAGCGCCAGCAGCGGGGAGAACCTCCGTTTGCCAACCCCCGCAATGCGGCGGCGGGCTCCCTGCGTCAGCTGGACCCGCGGATTACCGCTGCGCGTCCGCTTGACATTTTTTGCCACGGTTTCGGCCGGGTAAAGGGGATGGTGCTAGATACCCATCTGAAGGCCCTGGAACGGATCAGCCGGCTCGGGCTGAAAGTAAACCCGCTGCGCTACCAATGCGCGGGCATTGAGGAAGTGCTGGAGTGTTATCGGGAGATTCAGGACGCGCGCGATCGTCTGCCCTACGAGATCGACGGCGTGGTAATCAAGATCAACG
>CAYWLT010000173.1:0-6586 GCA_964459295.1 uncultured Thermodesulfobacteriota bacterium | reverse complement strand
ACCCCCTGGCAGCTTGAGGGAACCATTGAGAGCCTCAAGTCGGCCGGTTTCAACACACTGGTAGACGTCCACAACCACACCGGGGTCACCATACCGGAAAAGGGGGAGGAGGATTTAAAGTTCAAGCCCATCTATGAGCGCTATAAAATCCCGGTGTTTTTCAACTTTAAGGAATCGGACATGCGCTGGATAGCCTACAAGCCGAAGTTCAAGACGCTGGCGCTTCACAAGATTTTCCCGGACGGGATACGCATCCCCGATTACTTCCAGGGCAAAAATATTGTGCACATGCCCACGGTAAAAACCCACTCCTACACCACTTACACCGGGGCGCTTAAGAATGCCTTCGGGGGCCTGCTCAACTATCATCGCCATTACACGCACACCTGGATCCACGAAACCCTGGTCGATCTTCTGGCCATCGGCAGGGAAATTCACGCCGGCATGTTTGCCACCATGGACGGGACCACCGTCGGCTCGGGACCGGGGCCGCGCACGGTAATCCCCCACGACCGGGGCATTATCCTGGCATCGGCCGACCAGGTGGCCATTGACTCGGTAGCCGCCCGCCTGATGGGATTCCAGTGGAAGGATCTGCCATGCATCTACCTCGCCCACCAGCATGGGCTTGGTATAGGAGACCCGGCGGAGATCGAGATTGTGGGAGACGCGGACGCGGCCAGGGAAAACTGGAACTTTAAGGTGGGGGTCAACCTGGCTACCGGGGTGGGCAGGATCTTCTGGTTTGATACGCCCCTCAAGCATCTGCAGAAGCTCTTTTTTCAGACGTTTATCGTCAACCTGTTCATCTTTGCCTCGGAATTTTATCATGACGCCGTCTGGTACCGCTTCAAAGGGGTACCGGTTGTCCGCAAATGGGAAACCCAATCGCCGTGGGGACGGTTGTTCGCCGGTTATCCTAAATAAGGCGACCTCCGGCGGCTGCCTGTCATCCATAGGAGAAGGGCACGGAACCATCGCATGGGTAGGGCGACCGGTCGCCCCTACCCATGCAAATTTTCCATTTCCTTCAGGCCACCTCTGCTTCCCGCCAGACCGCGGCGGGTCGCTCACACCGATTATCGGAGTTTAAGCAACCGATAGCGCCATCATATCGGCATATCGTTTCCTATTCCTTCCGGCAGATTGACGCAGCGCCGCCGCGGGAATCATCCCTCGATTTTTCCTCTTCCGCTTATTTTGCCGATGATAAAAAAGATGGGCGAAGCGGACCGCGCCTTGCTGACGCTTGGTACACAAATTGCTTTACATGGCAGCGGATATTTTTACACGCTGGCTGCACCATCACGATGGGAGACACTAATGGAATCACACATACGACCGCTGGCCCGCTGCAATCGGCACAAAAAATCCTATCTCTTGGAGGAGACGGACAGTCCGGAAGACAAGCCACCAAGCCGCCGCGGAAGTACGGTTCCCGGGATGTTCCCCGGCATCACGCCCTCCCGGTGGGGTGACTGGCGGTGGCAGTTTCGAAACCGCATCACCACGGTTGAACAACTTGACCGCTGTCTCCCGCTGACTGAAGATGAAAAGGCGGCGCTTGCCCTTACCATTGCAACCTACCCCATGGCCGTCAGCCCCTATTATCTTTCCCTCATTGACCCCGATGATCCCGATGATCCCATCAGGCTTCAGGCAATACCCCGCGTGGAAGAGATCGCGCTCAGCCGCTACGGACAGGAGGACCCCCTCGCGGAAAACGAGGATGCGGTCGTTCCCGGCCTGGTGCACCGTTATCCCGACCGCTGTCTGATGGTGCTGACCAACATCTGCCCCATGCTCTGCCGTCACTGCACGCGCAAGTGGGCCTGGAAAAGCGGGCCCCGGATCCGCACCCGGGCGGAGGTCCAGCGCATGCTCGGCTATATTCGCTCCAACGCCGCCATCCGGGATGTGATCATATCCGGGGGTGACGTGCTCAGCCTTTCCACCAAACGGCTTGAAGCGGTCATCGCGCAACTGCGCGCCATTCCCCACCTGGAAATCATCCGTATCGGCACCAGGTATCCGGTGGTGCTTCCCCAGCGCATCGATGAAGCGCTGTGCTCCATGCTTGCCGGATACGGGCCGATCTGGATCAACACCCAATTCAACCACCCGCGGGAACTGACCGCGGAAGCTGCCGCCGCCTGCGACCGCCTGCTGCGCAGCGGCATACCCCTGAACAACCAGTCGGTCCTGCTGCGCGGGGTCAATGACACGGCGGAAACCCAGCGCGCCCTCTGCCAGGGCCTCCTGCGCATCAAGGTCAGGCCCTACTACCTCTTTCAGACCGATGACGTGGAGGGAACCGAGCACCTGCGCGTGCCCATTGAAACCGGAATCGACATCATGGAAGCCCTGCGCGGCCACACCTCGGGGCTCGCTGTGCCGCAGTTCGTCGTCGATCTGCCGGGAGGCGGCGGCAAGGTGCCGCTCCAGCCCGATTATCTGCTGGAACAGCGTGACGGAGAATTTGTATTTCGCAACTACCAGGGCCGGATCTTCCGCTGCAGAAATCCCCGCGGGCGGAAGGGCCCCGACCGGGCGCCCCTGACCGTAATGCATAAGCCCCATACAACCCTCATGTAACCGCTGATGCTTTTGCAACGGACGCCATGATACTCGGCCTGGCCTACGATCTGAAAAGTGATATTCTCTCCGGCGACTCCGATGCCGATGACGCGCTGGAGGAGTACGATTCCGAAGAAACCGTCGACTGCATCGCCGACGCGCTTGCCTCCCTCGGCCACACGGTGGTCCGCCTGGGCGGGGGGAAGGCCTTTCTCACCGCGGTCCTCAGCCATACGATGGATCTGGTCTTCAATATCGCTGAAGGTCGGGGCACCTACCGCAGCAGGGAGGTGCAGGTGCCGGCGGTTCTGGAGATGCTCAACATACCCTACATCGGCTCCGACCCGGCATGCCTCGCCGTTTGTCTCGACAAGCCGCTGGCAAAGCACCTGGCGGCCTCGGCCGGCATCGGCACGCCGCGCTGGCAACTGGCAGCCGACCGGCATGTGCTTGATGGCGGCTGTTGGTCCGGTTTCACCTTCCCGGTTTTTGTCAAGCCGGCCTGGGAGGGCTCCAGCAAGGGCATCGGCATAACCTCACGGGCAAATAGCGTTCCGGAGATGGAGCGTGAAGTCCTCCGCCTGCTCGCCCTGTATCGCCAGCCGGTGCTGGTGGAAGAATTCATCCCGGGGAGAGAGCTTACCGTGGGCATTGTGGGCGCCCCGCCCCGGGTGATGGGCATCATGGAGGTGATACCCCGCCGTGGGTATGACCCCGATTTTTTTTACTCCATAGACATCAAGCGCGACTGGCAGCGCCAGGTGCGCTATGAATGTCCTGCCCGCCTGCCAGTCGGTCTGGAAGAGCGGATCGTTGCCGACAGCCTGACCCTGTTTGACACCCTGGGCTGCCGGGATATGGCCCGGATTGATTTCCGGATTGACCCCCAGGGACAACCTTATTTTATTGAGGCCAACCCCCTGCCGGGGCTCAACCCGGAACACAGCGATTATCCAATGATTGCCCGGTACCGGGGAATCGACTACCCCAGCCTCATCGGGTCCATCCTGGAAAGCGCCATCAGCCGACGGCAAACATGTATACGGATGTCTGCATAGTTTATAATGAACCCCGGTGCGGCGCCTTCGACGCCGCCGGCGAGGTCGCCGCCGTCGCCGGCGTGCTGGGCGCAGTGGGAGCGGTTTCGCAAGCGCTTGATGAAAAGGGATATTCCCTTCATCTGCTGCCGGTCAGACCCGGCGGATGCAACGACATGCTCCGGCGGCTGAGCCAGCTGAACCCCCGGGTGATTTTCAACCTCTTTGAGGGCTTCGACCGTGATCCGCACAGCGAGGGCATGATTGCCGCCCTGCTTGAGGAAACGGGCATTCCCGTCACTGGCGCCCCGTCGCCGGCCCTCACCGGTTGCATCGACAAGGCAATAACCAAATCGCGCCTCCGACGCCTCGGCCTGCCCACGGCCGACTGGCATCTCTATGAACCCGGCGCACCCCTGCCGCCGCCCGCCGCCGGGTTTCGCTTTCCCGGGGTTGTCAAACCCCTGGCCACCGATGCGAGCCACGGTCTCACCGAGCACAGCCTGGTCAGCGGCTTTCATGAAATGCGCGAACAGGTTGAGCGGGTGCATGCCTGCTACGGCCAGGCGGCGATGGTGGAGGAATTCCTCCCCGGCCGCGAGTTCAACCTCCTGGTCATGGGCCCTCCCCTGCGATGCTTCCCCATCGCTGAAATCCGCTACAGCCTGCCGGACGGCAAACCACGGCTGCTCACCTACGCATCCAAGTGGGCGGCGGGGGATGAATATTACGCCGCGACCGAGGTGCAGTGCCCGGCGCGGCTGCCCGACGCTGATTCGCGGTTGATTGAAAATCTGGCCGCCCGCGCCTTCACCGCGCTGGTCGGCAGGGGGTACGCGCGGATCGACATGCGCGCAGACCGCTCCGGCGCTATTAACATACTGGAAATAAACCCCAATCCCGACATCGGACCGGCAAGCGGCGCCAAAGAAGAAGCGGAGGCTTCCGGCATGAGCTATCACGACTTTCTCCGCGCGCTTATGGCCCAGGCATGGTCCCCGGGTTACATTAAATTCAACCCCTGCGCCTCCGTATCCTGAGAATCCCTATGCACCCAAAACCCGAACCTCCGGCTTCCCCGCCGGCTGACGCCCGGCGGCCCTTTCCGCCGGTCCATCTGCGCGAAATGAGGACGGACGACCGGGAGCCGCTGCTGGCCATACTCCGCGCCACCCGGGAGTTCAAGGCCTCAGAGGTGCCGGTTGCCGAGGAGCTGCTTGACGCATTTCTCGATCAGCCGCTGACCTCAGGATATTATGTCCGGGTCGCGCTGGAGGGGAAAGAATCAAGGCACAGGGGTTATGTCTGCTTCGGGCCCACCCCCCTCACCGAGGGAACCTGGGACATTTACTGGATCGTGGTAGACGCCGACTGCCGCGGCGCCGGCATCGGCAGGGCGCTGCTGCGGCATGCCGAGCAGGAGATACACAACGCGGGCGGCAGAATGATCCTGATCGAAACATCCTCAAAGGACGAGTATCGCGCCACCCGCCGGTTTTACGAGGGCATGGAATACCGCCCGATCAGCTTCATCCCCGATTTCTACGCGCCGGGCGACGGAAAAATAATCCTGCAGAAGCTGCTGCGGTATACTGCCGAAGGTAAGCACCGGGTACAACCTCCCGGGCCATGACTGCGCTTTTCTTGTCATCCCCGCGAAAGCGGGGATCCAGTTTTGTTTTGAAAAACATGGTGCCGTGGAGGGCCATGCGACATGGATTATGACACAGCCTCTTCAGGGAGAGGGATGGGGTAAGGGGGATATGTTCTTGCTTTGCAAGCAGCTCAATTAAAAAAGGCCCGGGGAGGAAACGCCCCGGGCCTTCTGTTATCCCAGCAGTGTCACGCCGACCACCACCAGTACCACCCCTATGCCCTTTTGCAGGGTCAGCTGCTCTCCCAGCAGGAACAGGGAAAATAAAAAGGCAATGAGCGGGTACGCGCCCACGATGGGCACGACCCGGGAGGCCTCCCAATATTTCATCGCACTGAAATATAGCCACATGCCCAGCAGTCCCGCCACTACGCCGCTCAGGATGAGAAAGCCGATGGTTCTGAAATCGGCCCGGAGAATCTCCGCATGCACATTGGTAAAGAGCATGATCAGGAGCAGGACCACCGTGGCGGAAATAGTTCGAATGGCAAGCCCCGCCAGGGGGCTGATATGGGCCAATCCCAGCTTTTCAAACACGGGCGCGATCCCCCACAGCACTGTTGCCAGAAGGGCATAGAGCAAACCTGACCGGTTCATTACCGCTACTCCCAACAGAGAAGGCAGCCGTTTGCTGCCGGTAAATTATGAGAAGGTTATTGAAAAAGAAGTTTTCCTCAGCCGGTTAGTGCGCCTTCTCCAGCTCCTCCCTTACAATCCGGCTCATATCGCCGCCCGACGCCTTTCCCGACAGTTTCTTTGACAGGATGCCCATGACCTTTCCCAGACCTTTCATATCGGCAACCCCGGTCTGGGCGATCACCTCCCGCGCCTCCGTCCGAATCTCATCGTCGGAAAGCTGGGCGGGCAGGTAAGCCTTGATAATAACTATTTCTTCCCGCTCTTTATCGGCGGCATCCTTTCTTCCCACCCCTTCGAATTGGGCAGCGGCATCCTCCCGCCTTTTGATCATGCTGAAAAACACCTTCACCGCCGCGTCCTCGGTAATGGAATCCCCCTTCTCCTTCTCTTTATTCACCAGTTCGGCAAGCATCATCCGCAGAGTGGAAACCCGGAGTTCCTGTTTCTCCTTCATGGCCGCCGTCAGGTCCTTCCTTATTTTTTCCTTTATCATGGCGCTCCTTTGCTCTAGCGGGTTGTTGAAAAAACAGCTTTCTTCAGGCAGTTCAAAGGCTCAAGGGGGGGGCCTTGAGCCGCAAATCAGATGGGTGTTTTTCAACCGCCTGCCGGCCTCTAAGCGGTAGTTTCCCGGTCCCTCATTCCGCTTTGGGAGCATCGGGGGCCGGTTCCGGGGCAGCGG
>CAYWLT010000172.1:0-6604 GCA_964459295.1 uncultured Thermodesulfobacteriota bacterium | reverse complement strand
GGCATTTTATAGTGGACGGCCTTCTGAAAGAGGGAATCCAGGCGGATGGCCCCGTCCAGCAGGCTGTAATGGGTGTGCAGGTGCAGATGGACAAAGGGAGCGTGCTTCACGATGATTTATCCGATACGGCCTTCCCGGCGCATGGCGTCTATTCCAGGCGATAGTTGGGCGCTTCCTTGGTGATGATCACGTTGTGGACGTGGCTTTCCTTGAGGCCTGATGAGGTGATGCGGATAAAGGTGCATTGGGTGCGCAGCTCCTCTATGCAGCTGCAGCCCACGTATCCCATGCCCGCCTTGAGCCCGCCCACCAGCTGGTAGATGCTTGACGAGAGTGGCCCGCGGTAGGGAACCCGCCCCTCTATGCCTTCCGGCACCAGCTTCCGGTCCTCTTCCACGCAGGCCTGGAAATAACGGTCCTTGCTCCCCTTTTTCATCGCCTCCAGGGAGCCCATTCCGCGGTAGACCTTGTAGCTCCGTCCCTGGAAGAGCACGGTTTCTCCCGGACTCTCTTCGGTGCCGGCAAAAAGGCTTCCGATCATCACGGTTGAAGCCCCGGCGGCGAGCGCCTTGGTGATGTCCCCGGAATACTGAATGCCGCCGTCGGCAATCAGGGGTATGGCGTGCTTTTCCGCCGCCTTCCGGCAATCCACAATGGCGGTTATCTGCGGTACGCCAACGCCGGCGACAATCCGGGTGGTGCAGATCGACCCGGGCCCTACGCCGATTTTTACCGCATCCGCCCCTGTCTTGGCCAGCGCCTGCACCCCCTCGGCGGTGGCCACATTGCCGGCGATAAGCTGAATGGATGGGAAGTGCTGTTTGAAGTCCCGGATGCCGTCGATCACATCTTTGGAGTGGGCGTGTGCGGTGTCAATGGCGATAACATCGGCGCCCGCCTTGATCAGCGCCTCGGCGCGCCCCATGCGGTCCGGCCCGACCCCGATGGCGGCGCCGACCCTCAGCCTGCCAAAATCATCCTTACAGGCATCGGGGTATTTTTCCATCTTTTCAATGTCCTTTACCGTAATCAGCCCCTTGAGGTTGTCATGCTCATCGACCACCAGCAGCTTTTCAATCCGGTTTTTATGAAGGAGCATTTTTGCCTGTTCCAGCGAGGTGCCGACCGGCGCGGTGATAAGATGGTCCTTGGTCATCACCTCTGAAACCTGCTGGCTCAAGTTTGTTTCAAAACGCAGATCACGATTGGTCAGGATACCGACCAGCTTGGAATCCTTCACCACCGGAACGCCGGAAATGTGGTAGCGCGCCATGATTTCCAGGGCCTCAAACAGCCGCTGCTCCGGATGGATGGTGACCGGGTTCGCGATGATGCCGCTTTCGGATTTTTTTACCTTATCCACTTCAAGCGCCTGGGCGGCGATGGAAAGGTTCTTATGGATGATGCCGATGCCGCCCTCCCGGGCCATGCTGATGGCGACCTGCGACTCGGTAACCGTATCCATGGCCGCGCTTACCAGGGGGATTTTGAGGGCGATGGAAGGCGTCAAGCGGGTGGAAACGTCGATGTCCTTGGGAATAACCGAGGCATAGCGCGGAATGAGCAGGACGTCGTCAAAGGTAAGGCCGATAGCCAGTTCATCTTCCGGCATGGGCATGCTCCTGTAACAAGCGTGAAAGGACTGTGGGTTATCGGTTGGGACGGCAGCGGGAATATCTGCCGAGCCTGCAACTTTTGATGCAGAAAGGTATCGTAATTATTCCGGGCTGTCAAGGCAAAACCCGCCGCACTCGAGGGGGGTCATCAGGCGGTGCGCGGCCGCGCGAGCGCATCAATGAGAATGCCCTCAAGCAGGCCAGCGTCGGATACGGTTATCGCCTCAAAACCGAAGCGGTTCATGAGATGGAGCAGTAACGCCGCTCCCGGTATGATCAAATCTTCGCGGCCCGGCTCGAGCCCGGCTATGGTGGTTCGCTGCTTCCGCGGCATCGCCGCCAGGCGATGCAAGATGGCGCCGATGGCTGCGCGGGATAAAACATGATTGGTTACGCGGTCGGGTTCGTACCGTGTCATTTTCAGGTCAATGGCCGCGAGGGTGGTTATGGTTCCCGCGGTGCCGATAAGACGGACCGAGGCCGGGGCTGGGAAGGGGAGGGAGGAAGAAAAATCATCCGCCAGCGCGGCATCAAGGTGTTCATGGATTTTTGCATCCAGGGACAGGAGCTCCGGTTGCGACGGGGGATCGCTGTGCAGCAGCTTTTCGCTCAGGTGGACCACGCCCACCCGGATGCTGGCCGTATGCAGGGGGAGTCCATTGCGGGCAAGAATCAGCTCGGTGCTGCCGCCGCCGATGTCGACGATGAGAGAAAGGTCCGCGGCCCGGAGCGATGCCATCACACCGGCGAGGGTCAGGCGCGCTTCCTCGGCGCCGCTGAGAATCTTCACCGCTAATCCGGTTTGCCGCGTAACCCGGCTGCAGAAGTCAGCGCCGTTGACCGCCTCGCGCACCGCACTGGTGGCAACGGCGTGCACCCGGGGAACCGGGTATGCCTGGAGGAGGTGCGAGAAGGCGTCGAGCGCCTTCAGGCTTCGCCGCAAGGCCGGTTCGCCGAGCATGGCGCCGGCGTGAAATCCCTCTCCCAAACGGGTGATGACGCGTTCGCGTCGCAGCGGGGTGAGGGTCCCCGCCGGGTAAATGTCGGCGATGAGCATCCGGATGGTATTGGTGCCGATATCGATTGAGGCAGCGCGGGTCACGGGCGGGTGTACGGATGAGGTTTTGATCGTTTATTAACAGGTTGTTGAAAAAATGGTGTTCCTCAGGCTGTTTTTCAACCGCCTGATGGCGTTTTGGTAAAGTGACCTCATCGAAACTTCTGGGCAGGATGAAAGATGGTAAATGCGGGATGATTACGCAAGAGGAATAAACAGTTCCGCCGGATCAGGGTTGCGTCTGCCCGCAGTCCTGCCGGTCACCCTTGATCTTGGCGACCGCATGAGGGATGGCCGGCAGGATCGCCGTAAGATTTTCCCGCGCCGCCTTGGGACTCCCCGGCAGGTTGACAATCAGCGACCGGCCGCGAACGCCGGCAACGGCGCGGCTGATCATGGCATGGGGGGTTTTCTTCAAGCTTTCCATGCGCATGACCTCGGCCATGCCGGGAATCTCCTTGTCGATCACCGCCCGGGTCGCCTCGGGGGTAAAATCCCGCACCCCGACGCCGGTGCCGCCGGTTGTCACAATCAGGTCAAGCCGCAACGTGTCCGCGAAGTGAATGAGCCTGCCGGATATGAGCGCTGCGTCGTCGGGGATCACTTCGTAGCGCTTGACTTCCGCCGGCAGCGGCGCAAGCAGGTCTTGCACGGCCGGACCGCTTTTATCCGGCCGCTCCCCGGTTGCTCCCTTATCGCTGATGGTGAGCACCCCGGCAGTCAGCATGGAATTGAACCCCCTTTACTCTTCAACGGCCATCTCCGTCTTGTGCTGGGCAATGATCTGCTCCGCGAGCTGGCTGGGCACTTCCTCATAGTGTGAAAATTCCATGGTAAAGGTGCCTCTGCCGCCGGTGATGGAAGTCAGGTCCGAGGCGTACTTGAGCACTTCGGCCATGGGCACCTGCGCCTTGATGATCTGGTAGTTGATTTTCGGCTCCATGCCCAGCACCCGGCCCCGGCGGGCATTGAGGTCTCCGATGACATCACCCATGCAGTCATCGGGAATGGTGATCTCCAGATTCATCAGCGGTTCAAGCAGAATCGGTCTTGCCTCCTGCATCACCTTTCTAAAGCCCATGGAGGCGGCAATCTTGAATGCGATGTCCGAGGAGTCAACCTCATGGAACGATCCGTCATACAAGCTGACCCTGGCGTCCACCACCGGGTATTTGGCCAAAATGCCATGCTTCATGGCGTCGATGACCCCCTTTTCAACCGAGGGTATGTACTGGCGGGGTATGGCCCCGCCCACGATTTTGCTGACAAATTCAAATCCCTGCCCGCGGGGCAGCGGCTCTATTTCCAGCCACACGTCTCCGTATTGTCCCCGGCCGCCGGACTGTTTTTTATACTTGCCCTGGCCTTTTGCCGTGCCCCGGATGGTTTCCTTGTAGGCAACTTTGGGCGTTTTCACCTCGACCGAAACCCCGAATTTTCTCTGCATCTTCTCGATGGCGACGTCAAGGTGGGTCTGGCCCATGCCCTCAAGGATAAATTCGTTGGTTTGTTCGTCGCGACGGGTGCGCAGGGTCGCATCTTCCTCCATCAGCTTGGAAAGGGAGGATATGAGCTTATCCTCGTCGCCCTTGCTTTTCGGCTCGAGCGCCAGCTGCATCACCGGCTCGGGCAGGGGAGCCCGGTTGATGATGAACGGCGACTTTTCATCCGAGAGGCTGTCACCGGTTCCGGTCTCCTTCAGTTTTGCCACGGCCGCGATGTCTCCGGCAATGGCGGGGTTGAAGGCCTTCTGGTTTTTTCCTTCGATTTTAAGGATCTGGCCGATGCGCTCCTTGCAGCCTCGGGTGGCGTTGTAAATGGAGGAATCGGAATTGAGCACTCCGGAAACCACGCGGAAAAGGGTCAGCTTGCCGGCATAAGGGTCGGCGACGGTCTTGAACACGTAGAGCGATAGGGCGCTGTCCTTGCCGGCGCACCTCTGCTCTTCCTGCTTGGTCGAGGGATTAACCCCTTTAAAAGGCCGATCCGCCGGCGAGGGATAGCAGGCGGTAACCAGGTTCAGCAGCTGGTGAACCCCGATGTTGCTGATGGCCGATCCGCAGAGCACCGGGACCAGGCTGCCTGACTGTATTCCCAGGGTGAGTCCGGTCAGGATTTCATCGGGTGAAAGGGTTGCACCTTCCAGGTATTTTTCCAGCAACTGATCGCTGGATTCGGCAATGTCCTCGATCATGGTGCCGCGCAGCGCTTCCGCCTCGTCCTTGAGATCGTCCGGCACAGGACCTTCGGTGAAGCTGCCGCTGCGGTCATCGCTAAAGAGCGACGCCTTCATGGTGATCAGGTCAACCATCCCCCGGAACGAGGCCTCTTCACCGATGGGCATCTGCAGCACCAGCGGTTTGATGCCCAGTATCTCCTCAATCCCTTTTAATGTCTGCTTGAAACTTGCCCGCTCCAGATCCATCTTGTTGATGAAGATAAGCCGGGGCAGCGCTTCGGCCACGGCATAGCCCCACACTTTTTCCGTCTGCACCTGAACCCCGGAGACGGCATCGATCAGCACCACCGCGACATCGGCCACCTGCAGGGAGCTTTTAACGTCGGCGGCGAAATTTGCGTCTCCCGGCGTGTCGATGATGTTGATCTCGCACTTCTGCCAGCGGAAATGGTGCAGCGAGGAACAGAGCGTCTTGCGCCGCTTCAGCTCCTCCGGCTCGTAGTCAAAAAGAGAGGTGCCTTCGTCAACCATTCCCAGACGCGTATTTACCTTGGCATCGAAAAGCATCGCGTCCGCGAGCGAGGTTTTGCCCGCGCCGCCGTGAGAGATAAGCGCTATGTTGCGTAGGTCTTTTGTTTCCATACAAGGGTCCCCTGTGGTTTGATTAGAATGTTTGTACGTACTTCTCCGCCGCGAATGCCGCCGTGGCACCATCGCCCACCGCGGTGGTGATCTGGCGCAGGAGCTTTTTGCGCACGTCACCCGCGGCGAAAATGCCGGGAAGCGGGGTTTCCATCAGATCGTTGGTGACGATAAATCCGTCATCGGTCAGAGGCATAATACCGGAGAGCCATCCGGTATTGGGCCGCAATCCCACATATATGAATACCCCATCAACCGCAAGCGAAAAAGAAGAGCCGTCCTTCAGGTTTTTCAACCGCAGGCCGCTGACCCGGGTATCGCCGATGATCGCCTCCACCACCGTATTCCAGACAAAGGATATCCCGCGCTCGACGCGGGCCCGTTCCTGGAGAATGTGCACCGCCCGGAGCTGATCGCGGCGATGGATGACATGCACGCTTTTGGCCAGGCGGCTGAGAAAAAGCGCCTCTTCGATGGCCGCGTCGCCTCCCCCGACCACCGCCACCTCTTTCCCCCTGAAAAAAGCGCCGTCGCAGGTGGCGCAGTAGGAAACACCCCGACCGGTAAGCCGCTCCTCGCCCTCGACCCCCAGCAGCCTGGGCTCGCTGCCGGTTGCAATAATCAGGGTCCTGGTGTGGAACTCTCCTTCACTCGACGCCACCATGATGGCGCGGTCTTGCAGCAGTGTTATGGACTCTGCGGCGGCGCCGGCGACGATGAGTCCAAAGCTCTTCGCCTGCCGTTCCATGCGTTGAATCAGCTCAAAGCCGGAGATGCCGGCGTCACTTCCGGGATAATTTTCAATCTGCTCCGTCTTGATGACCTGTCCCCCCAGCGCGCCCTTTTCCAGCAGAAGGGTGGTAAGGCGGGCCCGCGCGGCATACAGCCCGGCGGTCAGCCCGGCCGGGCCGCCCCCGATGATAAGAACGTCATACCTGTCAGATGTCATGAGCGAGAAGCTTTTATATTGAATCGGGGTTGCACATTTGCTATGGTGTAACCGGCGTGAATCAAAAAGTCCTTTATTGTAGAAAACTACGCGGCGAAAAGTCAATTAAAATTTAAGCATTCATCAGCCAAAAAGGCAGACCATGGCGGGGATCCGCGGTG
>CAYWLT010000171.1:3574-6608 GCA_964459295.1 uncultured Thermodesulfobacteriota bacterium | reverse complement strand
TTAACTCCAGGGCCCGGTCGCACGTGGAAGAAGTTTATGCCCTGAACAAAATCATCAATGACTATCAGGTGCTTTACCGTTCTCTTCAATGAAATCATCAGCCTTTGCGGGCCAGTGGAACTGCGAAACAACTATTTGAATACATGGATACGACAAAGAGTCCCCGGGTATTGATGATAATAGGTTTGTACCACCCCATCGTGGGCGGCGCCGAAAAAATATGTCAGGCCTTGTCAAAAAGCCTTTATCAGCGCGGAGTGCCGGTTGCAGTTCTGACCCAGCGCCGGCGGGGTTTGCCGGAGTGCGAGGTCATTGATGCAATACCGGTCCACCGGAAGATGAAATGGTGGCATCCCTTTGGCATAGCGTACATGCTTTCCGTGTTACTCTTCCTCGTGCGATACCGGCGCGAGTACGAAATTATCCAGTGCTTCGGGCTCTTTCTCTTTGTTCCGCCCGCCATGCTCATGCGGTATCTCTTCAAAAAGAGGGTCGTGCTGCGCCTCATGTGTTCGGGCCCCTATGGCGATTTTGCCAATATTGAGGATCTCACATTCAAAGATCTGATTATGGCCGGCGCACGGCATGCGGATCGCATCATCTATATGTCGTCCGACATGAGGGAAGAGCTCTTGCAGCACCGGTTCGCCGAAGAAAAATTGACGTGTATTCCTAATGGAGTTGACACTGAGCGCTATGTTCCCGCTGCGGCGCCGGGCACCCATGTCTGTTTTGTCGGCAGGTTGGAGGCGCAAAAAGGACCCGGCTACCTGATCAGGGCCTTTTCCCTGCTGGCGCGGGAAAGCGGTATGGCAAAGCTTCTTATGGTGGGCGAGGGGAGGCAAAAACCCCTCCTGGAAGACTTGTCAAGGCATTTGGCGATCGATGAAAAGGTTGTCTTCGCCGGATTTTCAGACAATGTCCTGAGGTATTATCAGGAGGCACGTATCTTTGTTTTGCCATCGCTCTCGGAAGGGATGTCCTCGGCATTACTCGAGGCGATGGCCTGCGGACTCGCGGTTATTGTTACCTGGGTTGGAGCGAGCGAGGAATTGGTCGGAGCGGAACTGCCGGGAAAGGAAATGCCCCGGGGACACTACCACATCGGCAAAAGGGGTATAGTGGTACATCACCACGATGAAAAAGCCCTGGCCGAAGCATTGCGAGTTCTGATGAATGACGCGAAACTCACCGCCACGCTGGGGCATCGGGCGCGCGAGTTTGTACTCAAATCATATTCCCATGCAACCATGGTCAGCTCATATCAGGCTCTGTACTGCAGCCTGGGGTGAGAGGTCTCATGCACTGGTAATGCAATGGCATCTGATAAAGTAGTGATGATCATAGCGCAGTTTTACCCGCTGCTGGGAGGGGCTGAAGTGCAGGCGCAGCGGCTGGCGTCTGCTCTGCGGGCCAAGGGCGTGGATATATTCGTTCTGACACGGCGGTTTAAAAATCTACCCGCTTATGAAGTAATAGATGATATCCCGGTGTATCGGTCCATCAGAACGGTTAATTTCCCACTTTTTTTCGGCATGCTGTATGTGGCATCAGTTGCATTGTTCCTGTACCGGAGACGGAATGACTACACAATCATACACTGCAATATATTGCAGGAATACCAGACTTTTGTAGCCATATTGTTCAAGTTGATATTTAATAAAAAAATAGTCGCGAAAATGTCTTCATCCGGGCTGACCAGTGACCTCATTCTGATGAAGCATTCGCTCGCGGGAAGGCTTACTCTGCGACTGCTGGGCAAGGCCGACAGGATTGTATCGCTTTGCAGCGAGGCCACCTCAGAGCTTTTAAGCGCGGGGATACCGGCTGAGCGCCTGCAGCAGATTAGCAACGGTGTGGATCCGGCGCTCTTTACCGTTCGCGCCGGGCCTCGTACCGCCGGAAAAAAGCTGATCACCTTTATCGGAAGGCTCGATGGTTTCAAGGGGGTGGAGCATCTGCTTGAAGCATTCAGGCGGGTGATTGAAAGCGGTGTGGATGCCTCCCTTAAGCTCATCGGCAATGGCCCCGCTGAAGGAAACCTGCGAAGCCTCGCGGCTTCGCTGAAGATACAGGATAAGGTTAGCTTCAGGGGTCGAGAAGAGAATGTGCTGAAAGAGCTTTCCGAAACGGATGTGTTTGTACTGCCTTCGCTCGCTGAAGGAATGTCGAATGTACTGCTGGAGGCCATGTCCTGCGGATTGCCGGTGGTAGCCACCGGCGTGGGCGGGGCGCTGGATATGATCCGCCACGGCCGTAACGGCATCTTAGTTCCGCCCGGTGATCCGGAAGCGTTGCGGGATGCGATGGTTTACCTGCTCGGCAATGAGTCAGCGGCGATCAGCCTGGGTAAAGAGGCACGAAAGACGGTTGAAGAAAGATTTACGCTATCGGGCGCTGTTGATTGCTACCGGCGCTTATATGGGGAATTAAACGCCGCACCCTAACCGCGCCGCAAGCGATCATTGGGTGCTGCTTTTGCGGGACATGCTGCGATGAAGATCACATATACCGGATTCAGCATAGGCGCACTTGCCGTCATAATCATCATTCAGGCGCTGTATTTAAAATCACTGCCCGGGTCGCTGGTACGCGTGTATCATGCCCGGGACATCGGTGATTTCAACCGGGTCCCCGATGAAGACATGACCGTTGCGTTTGACGGGTATCGCTTTGATTACCGGACTGCCATGAAGTTAAGCAATGAAGTAACGGGAGAGATTAATGCGCTCCTGCAAGTCCGTAATCAGGCTGATTTACAATTGCTCATCGATATTGCGACCTGGGTCAGGACAAAGATGAGCTTTGGAATGAGCATCGAACGGCATGACCGGAAAGGCCCTGCTGTGCAGCCTTCAAGCATCACCGGAGATAGCAGGGGTTTGTGCGACCGGTATGCGAACTATTATGCCGCTGCCTGCCAGACCGCCGGTATACCCTCCCGCGTCATAGAGCTGAAGGGGCATGTCGTTCCCGAGGCATTTCTCCGGGATGCCGGACGCTGGGTAATGGTTGATCCGACGCTCGGCTACTA
>CAYWLT010000171.1:0-3474 GCA_964459295.1 uncultured Thermodesulfobacteriota bacterium | reverse complement strand
CATTTCTCCGGGATGCCGGACGCTGGGTAATGGTTGATCCGACGCTCGGCTACTATCTGGTGCGTGAGGGGATTCCGCTGTCGGTTGCTGAAATTATTAATACATACAAAAACGGCACTGAGATCGATCCCGTGGTTTTTGCAGCGGAACGGGGCGATGACAGTTTATATGCTGCCGGTGAAGAAAGCACCCTGCGAGAAATATACCTTAACGGGTTCACCGTGGTTTCCAATCAGCAGCTTGATCGGCAGCGAATCCTCAACCATATTCTTTCGAACGTATCGCTTCCCATAGCAAAAGTGCAATATGAGGACGGCACATCCATAAAGCTCGGGCGAAAAGAAAGCATCCTGCGTTCAATCCTGGCGCTCAACATCACCGTATGGGTTCTGCTGGTACTGATTGCTGCGGTAAAAGCCCTCCGCAAACAATCGTCTTCATGACCACATACTGCCGTTTATGTACCAAGGAATCTCCATGAAGCGCGTAACCGACAGAGGGCGGCATGTGGTCGGATACCTCCTTTTTGTTCTGCTGACGACGCTGCTTCTGGCGGCATACCGGAAAGACATAAGACTGTTGTTTGCCTCCGATCCGCCGGTAGCATGGACCTATCAGTGCTCATTCGACCCGGAGCGGCTTCGTAACGACGAAAGGATTATCGAGCAGACTGGTTTCCTACCCGACCGGCAGGGATTGCAATTGCTGCCGGGGGCATCGGGCAGGCTTGTGCTGGCATTGGAGAAGGAACCACAACAGGGTTTCCTGCTCCGGGTGTGGTTCTATGGAGACAGGAAGGGCGACCGGCCAAATGCCATAACCATCATACCTGAAGGGGGAAGCCCCTCCAGGCTTGCGGAAAACGTAAACCATGTCGGCGCGGTATTTGATCTAAGCGACCGTTTGCGCGGGGTCAGTAGATTCCAGCTTTCCTTTGAGGCGGAAAACCACGCGCCTTTCCCTGCCCGGGCGCTTGATGCGGTTGAAGTGGTAGCCGGGCAAGGGGAACGGGTAAAGCCTGCGTTGCCGAACCTGCCCAAAATACTTGGGCTGTTCTTTGCTGCATATGTGATGTGTGTGCCGCTGTTCTCACACAGCATGCCCAATCATCAGAAATTATACCGTGTGCTGATCCTGTTCATTCTGCTGCTTGCGGTGTACCTGCGGTGGAACGAGGTGCTCAGAGTTTCAGGAACCCTGCTTGATGAAGACGCAAAGGGGTATTATAGCTATGCCCAGAAGATGCAATTGGCCGGTGGCCAGGGTTTTTACTCGGCACACTTTGAGAAGCGGGAGCCGCTTTTCATTTTTGTGGTAAAGCTTTTTTTTGCCCTGTTTGGCGCATCGCCGACGCATTTGCGATTTGTTTCATTCGCATGTTCTCTGGTGGCACTATATCTCACCTACCGGATTGGCCGCGAATGGTTTCATGAGGCGGCAGGACTGATTGCGGCGTTTATCATTGCCGTTCATCCTTATTTGATTCAGTTGAGCGCCCGGGGGCTGAGGGAGGAATGGTTCATCTCACTGCTGCTTCTCTTCGTCTGCTATGGACATGTCCGATCATCGCTCACACCGTGGCCAAGGGCTTTGGCAAGCGGCTTCATTGCCGGCGCCATTCTCCTGACCCGTTCGGAATGTTTTCCGATGATTGCGCTCATTCTGCTGCTTTATCCTCTCCTGATGCGGACAAAGTGGAATTACGCGATGGTGGCGGCTGCGCTGGTACTCGCATGTTCGCTCTGGCTTCCCCACCAGTATAGCATGTATAAAAAGCACGGCGATTTCTTTTATACCGCAAATCAATATGCCCGATTTTATGCTAACCGGGAATTTGCCGGCACACCCGGATTTCCCTCCAGGGAAGAGATAGCAACCAAGGGGATGTATTACGGTCCGAAGATGACGCCGTTAGCGTATTATTGGAACTTGCATACCCCCGGGCAATTGCTCTCCGGCAGCGTGGTCGGCTTTATGAAGATTAATCTGAGGATGCCGTTTTCCTTTATCTCCGGCAGGGGAAATGCCGAACAAGTGACTTATGCGCTCGGCAGCAGTTTGCAGCATCCCGGCATGATGGAACTATTGGACGTGGCAAGGCTGGCAGGAAGGCTGGTCAGGGAAAACCTGGCGGCGAGCGTCATGGGATTGGCGGTTCTGCTCAGCTTTCTCGGTGGCTTGCTGTTCATGGGAATGCATCGCAACTGGATCATCTTCTTGTATCTAATTCTCTTTCAGATGCATACTGCATTTTTAGCCTCTCTCGGTCTTGATCAGCGGCTGACCATTCACTCGTACCCGCTCATTGCCCTTTGCTGCGGATATTGTGTCGCAGTCTTATGCAGCGAGGGGGCTGTCCGATGCCTCCGACGGGCGGGTGCGCAGTAGGCGCCGTATCGGCGGTGTTCCACCTGCTGCTAGGCCCTGCAATCCATGGTTGCCGGATGAAACGAAAAATAAAATTCTTGATACTGCTCGGACTATGTTTTATCAGCGTGGTGCTGCTGAGCCGGGGAGCGCAATGGCTTGATAAGAGAAGCCATCCCCTGGTCAGCAGTCTCACCTGCATTGAAACCGCTGACCCGGCCGATTTGTATTGGAAGATCAACCGTGCCGGCGCCGGGGTTTCCATCGTGCCTGATGAACCTGCAATAGAACACGGCAGATACCCCTTTCGCTTTGAGCGTCCGGGATCGGATAAGCTTGCCTGGCTGAGAAAACATACCCTCCCGGTAATTGCTGACTGCGCCACGCAGTGGAATGCCTTTCTTGCCTTGCGACAATGGGTGCACCAGCAGATTCCCAACAAGTATCCGGCAATCAAGAGCCGGTGGGACGCGCAGCATATCTTGCAGGCGGTCTGGAACGATCCATCCCTCGGTTTTATCTGTGACGCCTATGCCGCCACCTACGTCAGCGCCTGCATCAGCGTTGGATTGAATGCGCGGATGATCCATTTGGGAGACGAAAACTACAACGGGCACTACGCGACAGAGGTATGGTCCGATGAGCACGGCAAGTGGATTTTTATGGATCCCCTTTATGACGCGCACTATTCTCTGGGAGTTGTGCCGCTTTCCGCCATCGAGCTTCACCAATTGTGGAAGGGGGGCGGAATGGATGGGATGGCAATGCGGGGGCAGGGCGGGGCAACGGTAAAAATGGGGGCTCCTTCGCGAGACTATGCAAACCTTTTTCAGGACATCCAGCTGATCAATCGCAATGATTTTTTAACCGTGCCATTCACCAGCGTGCTCGACCTTTTGACTTTGAGAATCCGGTTTCTGCGCTATGTTGATGAATCGAATCCCCCGTATAACCGGCTGAAGCTGGCCGCCCGCATTTTTGCCTTCTACTATGTTCCTATTTTTATTGCAGGTGTCATCATACCTTTTGTCCTTCCTGCTATGTTCGTGTTGATGATTCTGAAACTCTTCAAAAAAGCCAAATCACCCTGACCTGCGGTTATGTAAG
>CAYWLT010000170.1:0-6633 GCA_964459295.1 uncultured Thermodesulfobacteriota bacterium | reverse complement strand
CGAGCCGTAATCGCAGACACGTCCCAGGTCGTTTCGCTCCAGGTCGACGATCATGATCAATTCCGCCCGGTCTTTGGCGCTTGCAAGGAGTTCGACCTTAAGCCGTTCGTCCTCCGCCCTGCTTATACCCCGCGGCCGGGTACCCTTAATCGGCCGGGTTTCAACCCGTCTGTCCGAAATGCGCAGGAAGCGCTCGGGTGATGAGCTGATGATGGCGGCGTCGCCGCAGTCGAAAAATGACGCGAAGGGCGCCGGGTTTAAGCAGCGGACCCTTTGGTACAGCCGGAAGGGCGATATGTTCACCCGGGCGGTAAATTTCCGTGACAAATTAACCTGGTAAATATCTCCGGCGGCGATATACTCCTTTGCCTTAAGGATGGCATTGCAATAATCCTCGCGCGTGAAGTTGCAGGCCACCTCCTGAGATGCAGGTCCGTCCGCAGCGGGTAGACCGCGGGCAATGGATGCGGGCGAGGCGCGAAGTTTGCGGCAGAGTGATTCGATGCGGTTTTTAGCCCGAAGATGTTTGGCATGTTCCGCTTCTTCCGGCAGGCCGGTCGACGAGATAAACGCCTTTTCCGCCAGATGATCAAAAATGATGACCGTATCGTAGAAGGCAAGAAAGCAGAGGGGGATATCGTTATCGCCGGTTGCCGGCGCGGGCAGTTTTTCAATGAAATGCTTCAGATCATAGGAAAAATATCCGACCGCGCCTCCCACAAATGGCGGGAAGCCAGGGGGCGTGACCAAATGGTAGTGTGAGAAGAGGTCTTTCAGGAGATCAAAAGGGCTCCCGTTCACTATTTCTGTACGGTCTTCGCGGAGAATCTCGTTTCTCCCCTGATGGTGTCTGAAAACAAGGAACGGATCGCTGCCCAGGAAGGAATACCGACCCAGTTTCCGGCAATCGCCACCGCTGTCGAGGAAGAAGGAATGACGGTCATGCTGAAGCAGGCCGCACACCTCTATGGGGCTGAGGGTTGTCTCAATCTGCTGCAGCAGGGGAATAGCCTTGTAGGGGGTCATTTTTTAAACCGGGATGCTGGATGCCGGATACAGGTTGCAGGTTACAATTCCTGGAGTTTTGATATTTGGGTTTTGACATTGTTTGGGATTTAGGATTTAGAGTTTAACCGTCATTCTGGTTGCAGGATACAGGATATAATAAAACCTGCAAGAGTCGCCTTGATACAGGACCCGGAACCCTGACCCTTGAATCCTCAACCCTGTCCCCTCAACCCCAGCGACACATCGCCGTAAACGAAACGGCTCTTTGTGCCGTTTTGCTCGCGCATAATCAGCGTGCCGTCGTCATCAACCGATTCGGCAACGCCCTGGTGCATGGCGTCGCCGGTGGTAATGGTAATCTGTCTGTCCTTAATCAGGGAAAGCGCATCCCACATGATTTTGAGCGCGGCAAACCCTCTTCCTTTGAGCATCTCATAGAATTGTTCCAGCTGCTCAAGACAAGCCGTGAGCAATGACAGCCGGTCAACCGGCCCGCCCGTCTCCCGCCTCAGTGATGTTGCGATGTCCCGCAGATGATGATGCAGGGTGGGATCGCTGTTGACGTTAATGCCAATGCCGGTGACCGCGTACGCCAGTCGCGTGCCGCTGATACCCAGTTCGGTGAGAATGCCTGATACTTTTTTATCCCTGAGGTAAACGTCGTTGGGCCATTTTATATAAGCATCCAAACCCGTCTCCCGTCTGATGGCGTGAGCGACGGCGAGCGACGTTGTCGCGGTGATCTGAAACGCCTGCGCGGGCGTTTCAGCGGGTCGTAAGATGAGCGAAAAGAGCAGATCCTCTCCCGGCGGGGAAAGCCACTTCCGCTCCAGGCGTCCCCGGCCGTGGGTCTGATAGTCGGTGATTACCAGGGTGCCATGGTTCGCCCCTTTGCGGGCAATCTCATGCGCAATAAGGTTGGTGGAAGCGGTGGATGGCAGATAGCGCGCCGGGCGGCCGAGGCCGGTTGTCCGCAGCGCCTTCGCCACAAGCTCTTCAGTCAGGCGTTCCGGGGATATTTGATTCATCGGGATGGGGTGCTCCTCTCTCCGCTGCAGGCCTTGACGCAAACGCCGCAGATATGCTGCGCAATATGGTCCCTTTTTCTGAACCGGCACAATTGTTCATAGCAGACATGATGGGCGAAGTCCTCCCGCCGTTCCCTGATTGCCCCCGCGGGACAGAGCGCGATACACCGCCTGCACTCACCGCAGCCCCCGTCAGTGGGGTGATCGTGTTGCAGGGGAAGCGAGGTGAGGACGGTAACCAAACGGATGCGGGCGCCGTGGACCGGGGTGACCAGCAGGTTGTTTCTGCCGATCCAGCCCAGGCCTGCTTCGACGGCCGCGCGCTTGTGCGACAGGTGCCCCTGCTGACGCTCCCAGTTGACAATCTGGGACGCGGGAACGGGAAGGGCGGCGTATCCCCGTTGCTCTATCTGCAGCGCCAGCCCGAAGGCGACGCGGTCGAGGAAAAAGTTGGCCTGGCGGTAGTGGTGCAGATAAAGTTCGGTCGGCCGGTCGTCGATATCTTCCAGCACGGCATCCGACAGTCGAACCGCGAGGGAAATGGCCGAGGCAAAGGTGTTGAGCAGGGCAGGGGAGAGACGCACCGCCTCGTGTCTAAAGGGGACCAGGTCCGCGGTTCCGAAGAGCGACATGCCCTGTGAAAGTGCCCACTCCTTCAGGGTGAGATAGTTTTTTTCCTTTTCACTCATCGCCTACAGGGCCCCCGCCTTTTTCAAGTGGATCATCAGGATGGAGAGCGCCGCCGGCGTCATGCCGGAAATGCGGGATGTCTGCCCGAAGGTATGCGGGCGCACCTTGATCAGTTTTTCCCGCACCTCCCGGGACAGCCCTTTCATAGCATCATAAGGTAAATCGGACGGCATGACAATGGATTCCAATTTTTTGAATTGCGCCACCTGCTGATGTTGCCGGTCAATGTAACCCTGGTATTTTATCTGGATTTCAACCTGACGGGCGATGTCATCAGGCAGCGTCGCTTGCCCGGCATCGAAGAGCCGTAGGTCCTGATAGGATAGTTCGGGCCTTTTCAGCAGGTCGGCCAGGGAACAGACGTTGCGCAGCGGCGTCGTGCCGAGAGGCAGGAGCTTCTGGTTGACCTCCCCCCGGGGATGGATCATCGTTTCCTTAAGCCGCACGACCTCGTCATCGACCCTTTCTCTTTTAGCCTTGACCTGCTGATTTGCAGCGGCGCTTACCAGTCCGAGCCGGTGTCCCCGGTCCAAAAGCCGCAGGTCGGCGTTATCTTCCCGCAGGATGAGCCGGTACTCCGCGCGCGAAGTGAACATGCGATAGGGCTCTTCGGTTCCCCTGGTGACCAGGTCATCAATCAACACACCGATGTAGGCCTCGGAGCGGTCCAGCATCAGGGGATTCCCGCCCTGAACCGCGAGGGCGGCATTGATGCCCGCCATCAGCCCCTGGGCGGCCGCCTCTTCGTAGCCCGAGGTGCCGTTTATCTGTCCCGCGTGATAAAGCCCTTTGATGAGCTTGGTTTCGAGGGTGGGCTTCAGCTGGACCGGGTTGATGTAGTCATATTCGATGGCGTAGCCGGGCCTCATGACTTCAACCTGCTCAAGTCCGGGGATGGTGCGCAGCATCCGCAGCTGAATGTCCAGGGGCAGGCTGGTGGCGAGTCCGTTGGGATAATATTCTACGGTGTCATATCCTTCCGGCTCCAGGAAAATCTGGTGGCGCTCTTTATCGGAGAAGCGCACGATCTTGTCCTCGATGGAGGGGCAGTAGCGGGCGCCGGTCCCGGCAATAACCCCGGTAAAGAGCGGCGAGCGGTCAAGACCGCTTCTGATGATGTCGTGGGTTGCCGCGTTGGTGCAGGTGATGTAGCATGCCACCTGCTTCCTGGTTATCGCTTGCGTGGAAAACGAGAAGGGGTGGGGAGGGTCATCTCCCGGTTGAGCAAGCATTTTGGAGAAGTCGATGCTGTTGCCGTTGAGACGCGGTGTGGTGCCGGTTTTCAGCCTCCCGATCTGGAATCCCAACTCGCGCAGGCAAAGCGCCAAACCAACCGACGGCGGATCTCCCAGCCTGCCGGCGGAAAAGTTCCTGAGGCCGATGTGAATCAAACCGTTGAGAAAGGTTCCCGTGGTAATAATTACGGTGCGGGCGGTGAACCGCTCGCCCAATCCGGTTTCGACACCCTGCACCTTGCCCCCTTCAACCAGCAACTGTTCAACAACCGCCTGCCGCAGGGTCAGGTGCGTCTGATTTTCCATGACGGACTTCATCCGCAGGCGATAGGCCTGGCGGTCCGCCTGGGCGCGCGAAGAAACGACCGCCGGACCCTTCTTGGTGTTGAGCCTCCTGAACTGGATCCCGGTGGCATCAATGTTTTTCGCCATCTCGCCGCCGAGGGCGTCAATTTCCTTTACCAGCTGTCCCTTGGCCAGGCCGCCGATGGCGGGATTGCAGGACATCAGGGCGATGGTGTCAAGGTTGATGGTGAGGAGCAGGGTTTCACATCCCATCCGTGCCGCCGCCAGCGCCGCCTCACAGCCCGCGTGCCCGCCGCCTATCACGATGACATCATAATCTTTGGTTAGAGCATCCATCGCTGTAGGGTAGTATGGTAATAAAAGGTGCGTTACAAGTTACAGGTTGCAGGTTACAAGGGTAAATCCGAAATTCGAAGCGCGAAATCCTGGAAATTTGGTTGCGCTTTCATACTGTGGATCGCGCAGGTGATGCGGCAGACTATCATAAATGAAGAAAATTTGCAGTACTTTATTGCGGCGGACGGCTTTGATGCGAGAGATTATAACATGTTTATTTTAAATTGATTTGACAAAGAAGAGGGATGCAGCTAGATTAAGACCGGCAGGCCGTTGAAAAAGTAGTGGCGCGGGCTACGCAGCCTGCGGGCTGAAAACCATATTTATGAAAGGAGGGCGCGATGAGCATGATGAAGGAGTTCAAGGATTTCGCGATGAAGGGAAATGTGGTGGATATGGCGGTGGGCATCATCATCGGCGGCGCGTTCGGGACCATTGTCAAGAGTCTGGTTGATGATATCCTGATGCCGCCCATCGGGTTGCTCCTCGGCGGAGTGGATTTTTCAAATATATTTGTTTTGCTTAGGGAAGGATCCAAGGCGGCTGCTCCCTACGCCGGGTGGGTTGATGCTAAAACCGCCGGGGCGGTTACCATCAACTTCGGGCTTTTCTTTAACGCGGTCATCAGTTTTCTGATCGTTGCCTTTGCCATATTTTTGCTAGTCCGCGGCATGAACGCGATGCGGCGGGAGCAGGATGCGTCTCCGGCTGAACCAACCACCAAGGAGTGCCCCTTTTGTTTATCAACCATTGCCATCAAGGCCAGCCGGTGTCCCCAGTGCACGTCGGAAATCAAGGCTTAAGAGAGTGGCCCCGGTGAATGACCGTACCATTGATGGGTGCGGCGTCAATGCTGCGCCCTCTTTTTGTGTGTGATCCATGCCGATACGATTCGAGAAAACCGTTCATGACGGAGTGGAGTACCGGTTTGATCCCTTAACCGGCCACCAGACCCGGATTAATCCCGCCCGCGCCAGGCGGCTGATACAATCGGCCGCATCCGGAGGCGACGTCAGGACGTGGCTGGAAACCACCAGAGAAGCATGCCCCTTCTGCCGGGACCGGCTGCTCACGGCCACGCCCTGTTTTTCAGCGGATTTCTGCAAAGAGGGACGCATCAGGACAGACGACGGGTTTATCTTCCCCAACCTGAATCCCTTTTCCCAGCACCATGCCGTGGCCACCCTTTCATCCCATCACTTCCTCGAGTTGGACCGGTTTGAGCAACACATGCTTGCCGACAGTTTCAAGGGAGCGAGGGATTATTTTCGTTCCGTATATGCCTATGACCGTGCGGCGCGCTTCCCGCTATTCATCTGGAACTACCTTCCCCCGTCCGCGGGCAGCATCATCCACCCGCATGTTCAGCTCATGGTGGAGCAGGACCCCGTCCCGGAGCTGTCGCTGATCCTGGACCGGGCAAAGAGATACTATGATACAACAGGAAAAAATTACTGGGATGATCTGGTAGCGTTGGAAAAGCGTGCATGCGAACGGCATATAGGTGCAATGGGTGATATCCAGGTTATTACGAGCTTTGCGCCGCGAGGATTCAGAGAGGTGACCGTCATGGTTCCGGGGGTAAGCTCGTTCGGCAGCCTTCTTGATGTCCAGGTGCAATCTCTTGCGATGTGCTTCAATCGCATTCTGAAATGCTATAAGTGCATGGGCGTGGGAAGCCTTAACCTGGTGTCATTTTCTTCCGCACTGGATGAACAACTGCCGTATTTCACCCTGCACTTTAAAATAGTATCCCGGCCTTATCCGCAAAATGTCTACACCAATGACAGCGGTCCATTCGAGCGCTTCTATGATATTTGGGTAATCGACACCCTGCCGGAGGATGTAGCCACCTTGTGCCGGAAGATTATAGGTCGGTAGGCGGGGGCAGTTGGTAGAAGACAGAAGAGAGAGTCCGAGTCTTCACCCTGCTCCCTGTTTTTTTCAAACAGGGGAGGGGTCAGGTCTCAACATTCAAGGGCACCTCTAAAAATTCATTTTTTTGAGGTGAAAATACGGTTTATTGAATT
>CAYWLT010000169.1:4613-6634 GCA_964459295.1 uncultured Thermodesulfobacteriota bacterium | reverse complement strand
GCGGTTTTACCGCATCTTCGGTGACCCACATCAGCTTTTCCGCGGACAGCGACGGACGGGGCGATTTCTACGTGGATAATGTGTATTCCCCTCCCCCGGTGGCGCCGGAATGCGAAACCGCCGGGGACTGTGACGACGGCAATGTCTGCACCGATGACTATTGCGTTGCAGGCGTCTGCACCCATGTCAACAACACCGCCCCCTGCGACGACGGCAACGCCTGCACCACGGATGACGCCTGCTCCGGCGGGGTTTGCCTGGGCGGACCACATCTCGTCTGCGACGACGGCAATGTCTGCACCGACGATTTCTGCGACCCGGCATCCGGCTGTGTCCATGCCAACAACACCGCCCCCTGCGACGACGACCTGTTCTGCAACGGCAGCGACACCTGCACGGGCGGAAGCTGTTCCGCGCACGCCGGCAATCCCTGCACACCGCCCCTTTTCTGTGACGAAACGGCCGGCGCCTGCCTGGGATGCCTGAGCGCCGCGGACTGTGACGACGGCAATGTCTGCACCGATGACTATTGCGTCGCAGGCGTCTGCACCCATGTCAACAACACCGCCCCCTGCGACGACGGCAACGCCTGCACCACGTATGACGCCTGCTCCGGCGGGGTTTGCCTGGGCGGACCTCCCCTGGTCTGCGACGACGGCAATGTCTGCAACGGCCTGGAAACTTGCGACCCGGAAGTCGGTTGCCGCGTCGGAACGCCCCTAGTCTGTGACGACCACAACCCCTGCACCGACGATTCCTGCAATCCGACATCCGGCTGTGTCCATGCCAACAACACCGCCCCCTGCAATGACGGGATTTTCTGCAACGGCAGCGACACCTGCGCGGGCGGAAGCTGTTCCGCGCACGCAGGAGATCCCTGCACCCCGCACCAGGTGTGCGACGAGGCGAATGACATCTGCATCGACCAGGCAACCGGCCTCCTGACCGACATCGAGTTTGAAGACAGCAATGACAGCGCCGATCTGCGGGCGAACAGCCCCGGGCAGGACTGGTACGAGAGCCGGAACGACGTACCCACCCTGCTCACCCTCAATACGGCGAATATCAGCGGAAACATCACCAAGAAGGCCGCCCTGCGTAACTATGGCATCGCCGGCAATGCCTATCTGACCCAGGAGTTCAGCTCCCCCCAGACCGGCACTTTCTCGGTAACTTTTGACATGTATATCGACAGAATTGAAAACCGTACCGACTATGACCGCACCGGTCTTATCTACATTGGGGATGACCGCCTCACGGCAAACCCGCCCACCGGCACCAGCGACGAGCGCTTTGTCTTCATGGCCTTCTATGACGCCACTCCCGGGGATGCCGGTAATGACATAGAAATTCGCTGCCGCACCTCGTCCGCCCAGGCTTATGGCACCACCTCGGCCTGGACCCAGGTGGCCACCGGCTTAAGCTATGACACCTGGCACACCGTGAAGCTTGTGCTTGACGTCGCCGGCGGAACCTACGATGTCTATGTAAATGATGTCCTGGTAGGGTATGACATTCCCAAATACAGCGGTTATACCCCCGCCTCCGTATCGCTCATCACCTTTTCCGCGGACAGCGACGGCAGGGGGGACTTCTATGTGGATAACGTAGACGCCGTAACCTCCTCCCTGACCGCGGACTTCAGCGCCGACGTCACCAGCGGCGATGCCCCCCTCACCGTGCAATTCACCGACCTGTCAGCAGGTGACCCGGACCAGTGGGCATGGGACTTCAACAATGACGGTTCCGTGGACAGCACCGAGCAGAACCCTTCCCATATCTACCAGATGCCCGGTACCTATACGGTGCGCCTGATGGTATCCGGGGATGGCGGCACGGACACCGAAACCAAGGTAAATTACATTACAGTAACCGGCGGACCTGAGCCCGCGTTGCAGGTTTCCCCTACCCTGCTTGACTTCGGGACGACCCTGGACACGCTCACCCTGCGGATCCTGAACCGGGGGAATGAGCCCTTCGACTGGGAAGCCGCTTCAGGCGAGGCCTGGATTACCGCCATC
>CAYWLT010000169.1:0-4513 GCA_964459295.1 uncultured Thermodesulfobacteriota bacterium | reverse complement strand
CGAGCACAATTGCCGCATGTGGGGCGCCATCTCCGGCACCACCGTGCCGGGAAGCGCGATTACCTACGACCTCATTACCGCCCCCGTTTCGCTTAAAAGTCTAACCTCTTCAACGACAAACAACGACGGGTGGAGCGTTGCCTACTACTCCGATTTCGGCGGCGATCCGGTCATCCAGCGGGGCGCCCAGTACGCGGCCCATTCTACCGCTTATGACAACGCGGTAACCACGATGGCGTCATTGGCCTCCAAAAAGATAACCCTGGGCCACGTGAGGAACTGCACCTCGGGCTGCTGCGCCGACGGACAGGAAATAATCAATGATCCGCACCCATTCTACCGGAATAAAAACGGCAAGACCTGGCTCTTCCAGCACAATGGGGATATCAACAAAACCGTTCTGACCAACCTCATCGGGGCCCAGTACCTGGCGGAAAATCCGCCCAACGGGTCAGGAATATCCCAGTGTGATCCATCCAACCCGAATATGGTGGTTGACTCAGAACTCTACTTCCTGCTTCTCTTAAAGAATATAGAGGCCAACAACTGGTCGGTCGAAAAGGGAATCCTTGAGACCTTCCCCTCCATCCAGAGTTACGCCGCCAATTTCATCATGAGCGACGGCTACACCATCTGGGCGCTGCGCCGGGGTCATGACCTGGCATATTTCTATGACGGGGCCGCTGGATACTCCGCGGTTGCTTCCCAGCCCTCCAACCCGGCGGATTCACGCTGGACGGTCATGGCCAACAACTCGCTGGTGATTCTCAGGCCGGGCGAATTGCCTCAGGTGATTACCATCGCCGACTTCTCCACCAACGTCACCGGCACCATCCACATCACCACCTCACTCGGTGATGCGGTGGATGTGACGGTGAGCGCGCTGAAAGCCCCGCCTCTCCATGATGCGGCCGTTGCCGCCAGCACCATACCGGCGGCAATGCATCCGGGCGAGGTGCGGCAGGTCTCCCTATCCATGACCAACACCGGGAATATCCCCTGGCTCTATCCGCAGCAATTACTTTACTCCAGAAACAGCCCGGATAATCTCTGGGGCATCACCGCGCGCTATCTCGACAACGGCGAAACGGTCCTGCCGGGAGAAACCAAGACCTTCACTTTTTTCATCACCGCCCTGAACGCGCCGGGAACCTATGCCTGTAACTGGCAAATGGCAAGCATCAATCCCTTCGAATACTTCGGTGAAACACTGCTCAGGCAGGTCGAGGTAAACGAGTCCGCTGTGCCCTTGATGGACGCGGAAGTGGTCAACCACACCATTCCCCAGTGCATGGCCGCGGGCGAGCGCAGGCAGGTTTCCGTCACCATGAGAAATGCCGGCTCAACCATTGCATGGGAAGGGCCCGACCGCTTTATGCTCTATTCCAAGAACAGCCCGCTCAACCTGTGGGCGGTCACCGCCGTGGACCTCTCCGCCGGTGAGTCCATAGCTCCGGGCCAGACCAAGACCTTCACCTTTAACATCACCGCCCCCACCGCTCCCGGAATCTACGACTGCAACTGGCAGATGAGCCTTTTCAGCCAGTCCGGTTTTGTATTCTTCGGCCAAACCCTCGAGACCGCGGCCGGAGTGGGAGCGGGCGCTGCGTGTGATTATGGTCAGTGCATCCACGGCGTCTGCAATGCGGCGGGTGAATGTGTCGCGGGCGGCAATAAAGCGGACGGCACCCCCTGTGACGATGAGCTTTTCTGCACGGAAACCGATGCCTGCCTGGGCGGGGTTTGCGTCGGCAGCGGCAACTCCTGCGCTCCCTTGTTCTGCGATGAAGGCGCTAAACGCTGCGTGGGATGCCTGAGCAACAGCGATTGCGATGACGGCAATGTATGCACCGACGACACATGCAATGCCGCGGGGATTTGTGAGCATGCCAACAACACCGCCCCCTGCGACGACGGCAACGCCTGCACCACGGCTGACGCCTGCTCCAGCGGGGTTTGCCTGGGCGGATCTCCCCTGGTCTGTGACGACGGGGATGTCTGCAACGGCCTGGAAACCTGCGATCCCACAGAGGGCTGCCAGAGCGGTGCGCCGGTCGAATGCCCCGATGACGGCATCTTCTGCAACGGCACCGAGTCCTGCGACGAAGCCGCCAAGGCCTGCGTCAGCAGCGGCAACCCCTGTCCCGAAGGCACCCTTTGCAACGAGGCCAACCACTCCTGCGATGATCTGATCGAGTGTCTCACCGATGAAGACTGCAACGACCATATCTTCTGCAACGGCGTCGATATGTGCGAGGGGGGCGTCTGCATCCATGAAGGCGATCCCTGCGCTTACTGCGACGCCCTGGGATGTGTGTGCAATGAAGCAAAGAAACACTGCACTGGATGCGAGGCCGACGACGACTGCGACGGCATATGCAATCCGGGAGAATCGGCGCACGACTGCAGCGGTTCGGACAACTGCCCCGGCGCACCCAACCCGGGCCAGGAAGATTCCTATCCCCCCGGCGGAAACGGCATCGGCAACGCGTGTGACTGCGAAGGGGATTTTGATTGCGACGGCAACGTTGACGGAATGGACGCGTTTCTCTTCAAGTCCGATTATGGCAGAAACGCACGCGTTAACCCTTGCAGTACCGCCTCACCCTGTAACGGAGATTTCGACTGCGATGGCAATGTTGACGGGTCCGACGCGTTCCTGTTTAAAACTGATTTCGGAAGAAATTTAATTAATAACCCCTGCCCGGCATGCGTGGCTGGCGATTGGTGCGACTATTAATAAAGATGGTTTGTTGGTTTAGCTGGTTGGCTGGTTACCTAGTTGAATAGTTGGCTGGATGGCCGGTGTGATTGCACCGGCCGTTCAGCCGTTTTTCGGATGGTGGCCTGTCCCATGAATAACCATTGGAGTTAAATGGAATAAACCGGTCGTTGCTAAGAGTCACCCCGGGGCGGAGCCCGCCTTGAGCGAAAAACGAATTTTACGGTCAACGGTGTGTTTTCCCCATTCATAATTTATGATTCGCCCTTCATAATTTCATCCTCCTGCACCATGTCCCCTATTCCAAGGCGGACAGTTAATGTAGTCTTAAGATTCAGCCTGCGCTAGCCTGCCGAGATAATATACTTGTTCATGAATATGCACGCCTCGATTTAACAGTAATTTATTTCATCCTCAAAATCGCTTAAGTGATTTCTACCGCTTCATAAAGTTCATTGACCAATATTTAGAAATCACACCTTAAGCAAGCAACTCCGGTTCTTCCCACACATAATATCTATAGACCGCAGAACGACAAGTTTAAGCACACCGGGCTGTACAGCGTGAAATGTAATAACAATCTTCATAATACAAATAGATAGAATGGATACATGGATCAAGGCGGATTCTGCCGCTGCCTGCAGACGCCTGCGGATAAACGGGCAATTGACTTTTATTGTTTACAATATTGTCTATTTTTCTGGGCATTTCTGGTAAAATCGCGGTGCTCAACTCCATAACTTCGCATGATTAATAAGGAATTTTTGAAAGAAAAAGCTTTTATTGTGGCATATTATATGCTATTTACTTTATGAACAAATTTACACAACATTAAAGGCTTTTGAACATACACCTCTCACCCGGACATGAGCGACTATTGTATGTTTGAGCCACTTGTCAGCATTCAACGCCTCCACAAATCTTTCTTCCGTGATTCCATTGAAATAAGTGTCCTCGACAACATCAACCTTAAGATCGACCGCGGCGAATTTGTCGGCCTGATGGGGCCGTCCGGCTCCGGGAAGACAACCCTCCTCAATATCCTTTCAGCCATTGACACCCCTACGTCGGGAAGCGTCGTTATAGACGGCCGGGAGATAAGCACCATCCGGGAAAAGCGCCTGGGTACATGGCGCAACCGCACCATAGGCTTCATCTTTCAGCTTTATAATCTAATCCCGGTTTTAACCGCCTATGAAAATGTTGAGCTTCCGCTTTTGCTCACCAATCTGAACGGCAAAGAGCGGAGGGAACATGTGGAAACCGCCCTGCGCCTGGTGGGGCTGGAAGACAGAATGGACCACTATCCCCGGCAGCTTTCCGGGGGGCAGGAACAGCGTGTGGCCATAGCCCGGGCCATAGCCACCGATCCCAAGATTATCCTGGCCGATGAGCCGACCGGCGATCTGGATTCCAGGGCGGCGCACGAGATTCTGGATCTCATGAAAATGCTCAATGAGGAATTTAACAAAACCTTTGTAATGGTTACGCACGACCCCGAGGCCCTGAACTACGCGGGCCGGCGTCTGCAACTGCTGAAGGGAAGTTTGGTGGAGGGATAGCAGGAGGGTTCAGGGGTCAGGGTTTAGGGAAAACAATTATGAATTATGAATTATAAATTATGAATTTGTTGGTTTGCTAGTTTGCTGGTTTACTAGTTCCCTGGTTTACTAGTTCCCTGGTTTTACGGTTCTCTCGTGTAACCAGTCAACCAAAAATCTAAAATACATTTATAATTCATAAGGGTTCCTCTAAAAATTGAACAAAAGTCCTATGCAGCATGGCAGGTGA
>CAYWLT010000168.1:2173-6728 GCA_964459295.1 uncultured Thermodesulfobacteriota bacterium | reverse complement strand
ATAATTCACAATATGGGCGTCGTCATGGCGAAGAAAAAAGTTACGGCGATACGGCGCGAGGAAATCGTCGGCGCCGCGTTCACCCTGATGTCCAGCCAGGGGGTGCGCTCCATGACCATTGAGCGCATTGCCAGTATTGTCGGCATCGTTCCCTCCGCGGTGTACCGCCACTTCGCCAATAAATCCGAGATCATCGCGGCGGTGCTGACCATGATCGTGGAGCGGATGCAGCGCAACATTGATGAGGTTATGAAAGAGACCGATAATTCACTAAACGCGATCAGGAGGCTGCTCATGCGCCAGATCCAGCTGGTAAAGGAATTCATGGTCATCCCTCATATTCTTTTCTCGGAAGAGGTCTACCGCGAAAGCCCCGCCCTTAAGGCAAAGCTGCACGATTTGATCAACGACTTTCTCGACGCCCTCGCGGAGGTGATTGAAAAAGGACAGCGCCAGGGGTGCATTCGCGCCGATCTTGAGCCGTTCCGCGTGGCCACCATGTTCCTGGGATTGTTCCAGCCGTCCGCCTTTCTCTACCATTTAAGCGGAGGAACCTTTGATGTGGTAAAGCAGCTAGATATAAGCTGGAAGCTTTTTAGCGCCGCCATTAAGCAAGATACTACCCACATACCCGAACGACTGAATGAATCATGACAAAAATCAAGGAGATGTCGCCCATGGTAGCCACACACCGGCAGAAAATCCACCCAAGCGCCATTGCACGCACCCTTGCCGTCGCCGTGTCTGTTCTGGTTCTGGCCGGGTGCGACCGTACCGGCACCAATCTCATTGAATCGACCGGAACCATTGAGGCAACCGAGGTGGACATCAGGGCGGAGGCGTCGGGCAAAATACTGCAACTGAATTATGATGAGGGCGACTGGGTGAAACGGGGTGATGTCCTGGCCGAAATTGATCATGAAAAGCTTGACCACCAGCTTGCCGAGGCAAAAGCCAGGCTGGCGGAAGCGGACGCGCGGCTCACGCTGCTGATCAAGGGCCTGCGGGACAAAGAAGTCCAGCGGGCGTACGAATCCTACCTGGAATCAGAGGTGCTGCTCAAAGACAACAAACGGGAATACGACCGCATCCAACGATTATTCGACCAGGAAGTGGTTGACCGGAGCACTCGGGACAAAACCCAGGCCGCTTATGAGGCGGCGCAGAAGCGCTACGAAATTGCCAAAAAGAATTACGAGATTGCGGTTGAAGGCTCGCGCCGGGAAGAGATCGATGCGGGCCGGGCCGTGAAAGAAGCGGTCGAAGCGCAGGTCAGGCTGATCGAGCGACAGATAGAAGACGCGCGGGTGGTTATACCCATCGATGGCGTGATCAGCGAACGCTACGTTGAATTCGGAGAGTTCGCTTCCATGGGCACCCTCCTGGCCACGGTCATTGACCTCAAGCACGTGTGGGTGATGGCCTATATTTCCGAAAAAAATCTGGGCAAGGTAAAGCTCGGTCAACCGGGAAAGATCATGATAGACTCCTTTCCCGGCAAGGAATTCATCGGAAAAGTCACCTATATTTCGCCGGAGGCGGAATTCACCCCCAAGAACATCCAGACCAAGGAGGAGCGGGTGAAGCTGGTATACGGGGTGAAGATCGAGGCGGACAATCCGGACCAGGAGCTTAAAGTGGGCATGCCGGCGGATGCCATCATCGAAGCAGGAGAATAAAAGCATAGCCCATAGTCGACAGTCAATGGTCCACGGTCTACAGCAAAAGAGAACCATCTGTGGAAAAGTGGTGTTGGTTCTTACGGTTTCTTAATCGGACGCAACGGAGTGCGTCCCTCCAGTGCATGTATCCAGCATCCAGAAACAAGTATCACGTATCATATTCCAGTACCCCAATTTGCATTCCAGTATGAAAGCCATAGAAACACACGGGCTCACTAAAAAGTTTGCCAAGGTTACGGCGGTCAACCGGCTCAATCTTTCCATCGAGGAAGGTGAAATCTTCGGCTTCCTGGGGCCGAACGGGTCGGGGAAAAGCACCACCATCCGCATGCTCTGCGGGCTTCTCGAACCGACCTCGGGAAGCGCCACCGTGGGATCATACGATGTTGCCACCCAGGCCGAACGCATTAAAACCATCATCGGCTACATGTCCCAGAGCTTCGGGCTCTACCGGGACCTCACGGTCGAGGAAAATCTCACCTTTTATTCCTCTCTCTATATCGCGGACAAAAAAGAGGCCGCGCGGCGGCGGGCGGAAACCCTTGAAACGATCGGCCTGGAGCAATACCTCAAGTATCCCGCGGCCAATCTCTCCGGCGGATGGCGGCAGCGGCTCGCCCTGGCCTGCGCGGTGGTCCACCGCCCCCGCATCCTTTTTCTCGACGAACCCACGGCCGGCATCGATCCGGTCTCGCGCAGGAACATGTGGGACTTTCTCTATGATCTGTCGAGCGCCGGCATGACCCTCTTCGTTACCACCCATTACATGGAGGAGGCGGAGCGATGCAACAAGATCGGCTTTATCTGGGAGGGAAACCTGGTTGCCCACGACACCCCCCAGGGAATAAAAAACAATTTCAATCTCTACAGCATCATAAAAATCGAGTGCAGCCGGATCAATGAAGCCTTCCGGCTTCTGGAAAACCAGACATCGATCAAAGACATCAACATTTACGGGGATGCCATCCATCTGGGTGTGGAAAATGCCGAGGACGCCATGCCGCGGTTTAAAAACCTGTTGCAGGAAAACGGCATACACCTCAAGGCGATGAACACGATCACGCCGTCCATCGAAGATGTTTTTGTGGCCCTCTCCAAGCGCGGGCAATAAGCCGCTATGCGGGGCAGTCGACCATGCTGAGAAGAATACGCGCGGTCATGTACAAAGAATTGTTCCACATCGGGCGGGACCGGATCGCCCTGCTCATGTTGATCATCTTCCCGGTGTTTGTTCTCTTTCTCTTCGGCTTTGCCATCAACCTGGACATTAGCCACGTCAGGCTCGCCGTTTTCGACCGCGATCAATCGCAGCTATCACGCAGGCTCAGCGACAAATTCATCCAGTCCGGCTACTTTGATCTGGTTGAGCGCCTTTACGCCATGGAACAGATTACCTCCTCGGTTGATCGGCGGAGGGCAAAGGTCGCCCTCCACATCCCCCTGGATTTCGCTCGAGACATCCGCCGGGACCGAACAACCCCGGTCCAGATCATCATTGATGCGGCGGACAACAATACCGCCAATATCATCATGGGTTACTCCAGCGTCATCATGGCCATCTTCTCCAGAGAAATGCTGGAAAAGCTGATTGCGAGCCGGGCAATGCATTTTCCCACCCGGCTTCCCGGCGTGGATCTCCGGCCCGCCATCTGGTACAACCCCGAGCTGAAAAGCTCCATCTTCCTCATCCCCGGCCTCATCGGCATGATTCTCATGTCCATAACCGTCATCCGGATCTCCATCACCATTGTGAAAGAAAAGGAAATGGGAACCATGGAAGGACTCCTGGTCTCCCCCTTGAAACCCATTGAGCTGATGGCGGGCAAAATCATCCCCTACATTATCATCGCGTTTGTCAGCCTGATATTGATACTCTTGCTATCACGCCTCATTTTCGCGGTTCCCTTCCGCGGAAGCCTGCTTACCTTTTTTCTCCTCTCCGCCCTTTTTATTGCAGCCTCCCTGGGCATGGGGCTGTATATCTCCACGGTGGCCCAGACGGCGCAGACCGCATGGATGATGGGATTTCTCTCCTCGATGCTGCCCGCGATCATTCTCTCCGGGTTCATTTTCCCCATCGAGAGCATGCCGCGGGCCATACAGCTCGTCACCTATCTTTTCCCCATCCGCTATTACATGGTCATACTGAGGGGCATCATTTTAAAGGGGGCGGGAATGGCGATACTGTATCCCGAGGCGATCACACTGCTTTTCTTCGCGCTGGCGCTCATTACTGCAAGCGCCCTTAAGTTCAAGAAAAGAGCGGGTTGACCCATGAGAGCGGGAAGAATTATCAGCACCGCCGTAAAAGAGCTGTTACAGATGAGCCGGGATCGCAAGCTCTATCCCCTGCTCTTCCTGGCGCCGACGCTGCAGATCATCATTCTCGGATATGCCGCCACCTTTGACATTCACAATATCCCGGCGGCGGTGCTTAACCGGGACGGCACCCCGCTCAGCCGGGAGTACGTCCGGCGCTTCGCCCACAACCACTACTTTGCGGTGGACTTCGAGGTCCGGGACCGCGATCAGATCTACCGGCTGCTTGACCGGGGACGCATAAAAGTGGGGATTGAGATACCGGTGGACTTCGAAAAGAAACTGAAAAGGGGAGCCCCCTCCCCCGTTCAATTCATCGTTGACGGCGCTGAATCAAATTCAGGCACCATCGCGTTAAATTATGCCCGGATCATTACCGAGACCTTTTCCTCCAGGTTGATCATGGAATCGATCGACCTTGCCGCTTTCCGCGCCGGCGATTTCCTGGAGAACCTAAGAAGGGGGAAAGGCCGCACCCAGCTCATCGAAAACCGCACGCGGCTGTGGTACAACCCGGACCTCTCCAGCGCCGACTTCATGGTGCCCGGGGTCAT
>CAYWLT010000168.1:0-2073 GCA_964459295.1 uncultured Thermodesulfobacteriota bacterium | reverse complement strand
AACACCCAGGAGCAGTCAATGATCCTGACCTTCCTCATCGTAATTACCATGAATACCCTTTCCGGCATCATGTTCCCCATTGAAAATATGCCACGACTCATCCAGTACCTTCCCTACTTCATGCCCATCTACTATTTTGCCGTCATTGCTCGCGGCATCCTCCTGCGTGGCATAGGGATATCAATCTTATGGCCCCAGGTCCTGGCACTTCTCCTCCTCGGCATAGCCACCCTTGGCCTCAGCATTAACCGGCTGAGAAAAAAACTGTATTAAAAATTGGTAGGAGCGCCTTCAGGCGCGATGCCTTCGCGGCTTAACACCGCTCAATTATTTCTCTTTTTTTCAAAAAATCTGCCGATAAGTACACTTGGGTTATTATAAATCATTTAAACTATTATTTTAAATATTTGAGATTATTTGTATCTAATAAAATATATTTAGATTTTTAAAAGTTTAATATTGATTGTTTTAGCAAATAAAAGATTGACAAATTCTAATTTAGATTATATAAGTCATCTTAATATTTTTTTAAACTATAACAGTTTATATGAATATAAATAGAGAAGTTTATACAACGAAGCAGGCCTGCGAATATCTCCAGATTACCAAACTTACCTTGTATAAACTTATCAAGGAGAAGAAGGTGAAGGGTAATAAGCTTGGAAAGAACTATCGATTTCTCAAATCCGATTTAGATAAACTGGTGCGCGGGGGGGACGAATAAATGAGAGGCAAGTCCGTACATCTCAATAAACACAGGGCAAACAATGTGATCAGTCTGCCGACGGCACACTACAAGATGAATGATGAGGAAAAGCTGGTCTTTCGCAAAATGCGGCAGCTTTTCAAGCAGCTTCGGGAACTGCCCCATGAGTCAAGAAGGGATTCGCTGGTGACCCTCTGCCTGACCATGAACGCGATTCATAAAACCAATGAAGAAAACAAGTTCATTCCCCAGGCGGAAAAAAAATGCCGGAAGCTGAACAACCGGATGGTCAGCTTCGAAGGATACATCAACATCTCCCGCTATGACCTGGTGAAGGAAGTGGCGCTGTATGACTTCAAAATCAATCATGAAAAGGTGCCCTTCCTCCTGAGCAGCCAGCTGTTTCTCATCCCCTCGTTCGACATTTACCATGTGCAGAAGCACAGTAACCTGGTAACCATATCACTCGAAAGCCAGGCACGGCTGCAGCGGCTCGTCGTCGCAGGGAAAGGCGTCCTGCGATACAAAAAAAATGAGGACCTGGTCATCGACCTGAGCCGGAGGCATGAGCTTATCCTGGTATAACCAAACACACCTTTAGCAACGGCTTCAAGGTCAACCGGAGGCGACACCAGATCATGGATTACGTTACCTGTACGAGAAGAAAGAATGCCCCGCAAATCAATGTGCTGGTTTGCGAGAAAAAGTGCCCGCACCGCAACAAATGCAGCGCATATCTCAACCATGCCAGGATGCAATCCCTCGCGGCATCACTCGGCGACTGCGCCGGCAGCGCGGATGAACTGCTGCTCAGACACGAACCGGCCCGTCTCAATCGCCCATCTGCGACAGGCAAGTAGGTCGTGCATGGCGGATTATGAAAACGACGCCCATACGCCCCACCCGATAAAGCCGGGAGTACTAGTTCTGCCGCGAAGATCCACTATCGCATCTTCCGCACCATCTTTCCTTCAAGATATTTCCGGTGTTACCGAAAAACATATCGTTATTCCACAGGTTTTCCTGTCCAATCAATCGCACGCGTTAGGCTCGAGCAGAAGCGTTAAGCCCGCCGTGGTGTTTTAGGAGGTTGTCCAGTTTTTAGTTGAAATGTTTTAATGGCTCCCACATTATTTTTCTCGTTATCCAGAGACTGATCTAAAACTTTTCACTGCATGCCAAAAATCGTCTTCCGTAATTGTCCTACAATCAACGATCTCACTCCGGCACGACGGTATAGCTGCCGGCCCACAGGCAGGCGATAAAGATCTGGGCTTGGGCTATGGCCCCGGTTGCCGGATCATGGATGGGAACGGTCTGGCCGGCATAATCCACAAAGAGTTTTTCACCCGACCGGTGGTGCTGCC
>CAYWLT010000167.1:0-6736 GCA_964459295.1 uncultured Thermodesulfobacteriota bacterium | reverse complement strand
AAGCCGGCCGACCTCATCCGCGGTTATCGGAGCGGCTACCTGCCCAGGTAGCGGCGCGAGATCGAGAGCGGCCTGCGCAGCGGCGGCGTGCGCGGGGTGGTAAGCACCAACGCTCTGGAGCTGGGCATCGATATCGGCCGGCTTGACTGCTGCATCATGGTCGGCTATCCGGGGACAGTGAGCAGCACCTGGCAACAGGCGGGGCGCGCCGGGAGAAAATCCGGCGTGTCCGCCGCTCTGCTGGTTGCCTCCAGCCACCCGCTCGACCAGTACATTGTCAACCACCCCGATTATTTTTTCAAACAGTCGCCCGAGAAGGGGGTGATCAATCCCGACAACCTGGTAATCCTGATGAGCCATGTAAAATGCGCGGCGTTTGAGCTGCCCTTTGAGGATGACGAGCGGTTCGGCATCGATGCGACCGGCGAGCTGCTCGAATACCTTGAGGGGCACGGCGTCCTGCACCGCCAGGACGGCCGGTTTCACTGGACCAGCGAGACCTATCCGGCGGAGGAAGTGAGCCTGCGCAGCGCCGGCACCGACAATGTGGTGATCATTGACACCACCACCCCGGACCCCAAAGTCATCGGGGAGATGGACCTGTTCAGCGCGCCGCTGCTGCTTCACCCGGAGGCCATTTACGTGCACCAGGGACGGCAGTGCCATGTGGACAAGCTGGACTGGGAACGGCGCAAGGCCTACGTGCGCAGGGTAGAGGTTGACTATTACACCGATGCCGAGGTCAAAACGGACATAAAGCTGCTCGACATTTTTAATGAAAAACGGCAGGGCGCGGCGGTGCGGGCGCACGGCGAGGTATCGGTCACCACCACCCCCACCCAGTATAAAAAAATAAAGTTCGGTTCCCACGAAAACATAGGATATGGCCGGATCAACCTTCCGGAACTGGAAATGCATACCACCGCCTACATGTGGCGGCTTGAGGAATCGATTGAAGCCGGGCTCAAACGGGAAGGTCTGGATTTTGCGTCGGGCATGAAGGGGCTTGGCGCGGTGCTGGGAACGGTGGCCGCACTGTACGTGATGTGCGATCCCCAGGACATCAGGGCGGTGCCCATGCTCAAGTCGCCCTTTCACCGCCGGGCCACGATCTTTATCTACGAGTGCTATGCCGGCGGGGTGGGGTTCAGCGAGAAGCTGTACGAGATGCACGGGGAACTGCTTGAGGCGGCCCGCGGCCTTGTTCGCGCCTGCCCCTGTGAAGCCGGCTGCCCCTCCTGCGTCGGACCGGCGATGGAGCTGGGTCCCTCGGGCAAGCTGAGTACCTTGCGCATTATTGAGATGGGAATGGGGGGCGGGTGAGCATGCGCCGACGCGGTATCAACCGGAACGGCAAAACGGTTTGTGCAGTAACCCATGAACTTAAAAGAAAGACTGGCGAGACTTGATCCGAAAAAAAATTATGCCGCGCATCGCAACGGCGACGGGGAGGGCGATCCTTCATGCCGGCTGCCGGGCGGCCCGGGCAGCAGTGCCTGCGGTCCCTACTGGCGGATCAAAACGGAACTGAGCCTGACCCACCGGCACGGGAATTACCGGCTGGGCAATTTCCTGGAAAGAAAATTTGAGGATCTGCGATTTGCCGCAAGACGCCGGCTGGCGAATCCGGTAGGCCCGGGCAACCTGCTCTTTATGGATACGGAAACCACCGGCCTGGCAGGCGGTACGGGCATCCTGGCATTTCTGGTGGGCATTGGGTACTTCGACGATGGCCGTTTCATCATCGAGCAGTATTTTGTCCGGCGCTTCGCCGAAGAGCGGGCAGTCCTCGGTCAGTTTTTCAACCTGCTGGAAAGGGTGTCCGGGAAGCAGGGCGGGCTGGTCACCTTTAACGGGAAATGCTACGACCTTCCCCTCCTCAACAACCGTGCGGTGCTGCAGGGATTTCCCGGACTACCGATGATTGATGCCCATATTGATCTGCTTTATCCCGCGCGCCGGCTGTGGAGGAGGCATCTTCCCGACTGCGCCCTGAAGACCCTGGAGCGGGCCTTTTGCGGGATGGTCCGCCGGGGGGATGTGCCGGCCGCCCTGATACCGGAACGGTATTTTCGCTACCTGCGCACCGCCGATCCGACTCCCCTGAGGGAGGTGTTTTATCACAATCGGCTGGACATACTGAGCATGGTGGGGCTGCTGGACACGATGCTGCTCCTCTTTTCCCAGGAACCGGGCGGGGCCGGACTTCCCGCGGACCGCATCTCCATGGCGCGAATGATGGAGGAAGTCGACCGGGATGACATGAGCATGGCGGTTTACGATAAGCTGCTTGAGGGAAATGCCGGGGAGATGGAACACAAGCAGATTATGCTGCGGAAGGCGAGACTGCACAAGCGAAAAGGAAATTTTGCTGAGGCGGTTTCACTCTGGCAGGAGGCGCTGAGGAGCGGGGGATTTTCCGCCGAGCCCTATGTAGAACTGGCCAAGGTTTACGAGCATCGCTTTGCCGACATGGGCAAGGCGCGCGACTATACCGAACGCGCGCTTGAACAGGTCACCCTGGTTCAGGCGCTCCGGCCGCAGCGACTGTCGCCGTATCTTGAGGAGAATCTCCTGGAGCGTTTGCGGAGGATCAAGCAAAAACAGCGAAAGCAAGGAATGAGCGGCGCGTGATCAGGGCCGGGAAAGCATGTCCCGGCCCTGCCGCATCCTGTTACATCGATGGCTCATCCGGCCGGGGAATCACCGGCGTGTCAATAATATGAATGAGGCCGTTGCTGCAGACAATATCGGTAGTTAATAATTTCGCATTATCATACGCCGTTATATTATTGCTGTTGGTAACGATGGCATGCTGCCCCTGTAAGGTCGCCATATCCTTCCGGGCAATGGCATCGGCGGCCGTAAGTTTTTCCGGAAGAACGTGATATTGTAGTATGGATGCGAGTTTGTTTTTGTTTTCCGGTTTGAGCAGGCCGTCAAGCATGCCCTTGGGCAGTCGGGCAAACGCCGCATCATTGGGGGCGAAAACGGTGAAAGGGCCGGCTCCCTTCAGGGTTTCCACCAGGCCCGCCGCCTGAAGCGCTTTGATCAGGGTGGTGAACGAACCGTCCGCGCTCAGGTTGTCAATAATATTCTTGTCGGGAGCGAATTGCCCGGCGTATGCAAGCAGGCAGCCGGTCAGAATCATGGTCATGCAGGCAGCCAGCTTTAAGGGGTAACCATTCCAACGTTTCATATAATCCTCCATGCGGTTGATATTTATTTACTGCATTCTGCGGGCGGTTGAATGAAGCATCAATGATCCGATCACATTTCCATCGCCTCCCTTAGCTGTCGTACAGTAAAGATATTGACTTACAGAACATTTTTGATATAGGTTCACTGAATTGTAATTTTTGCCTATACTAGCACACAGTAAGATTACGTCAAGCGTATACGCACCGCACAGCCGGTTTCCGGAAGGCTTGAAAAACCGGGAGGGGAGGTGTATTTTATGGAGAACTGCGGCGGACACAGAGTGGTTTTCCCAAGGGAAAGTTACGCGGAGACCTTCAGGGACTGCTATAGCGAGCTCAACGGGGTCGATTCATTCAAGCGCCTGCAGCACAGCCACTCCGACGCATGGTCGGCAAGCATCAGCCGTTCATCGGGATTGTTTCTGGAAAAAGCCACCTTCACCTTTTTGCAGATCACCCATGGGATTATCAATGGCGTGCCGGGCAGCATTCACCGGTTTGAAGCGATCATTTACCCCGCAAATCCAAAGACCCCGGCCCTGTTTATCATGACCGATTTGACTGCCCTAGAGGGCGCGGGAGCGTATATCGTTTTGTACAATGATCTGATTATTCAGGACGGCGAGCCGAGGGATGCTGAAAGGGAGCTGTTTTCCCGGGCAAGCGAATCGGTATGTTCCAAACACGGACGCAACTTTGGAGACTTAAATGCCTTCATCCAGGGGCGCAGCACCTTTGGGGATAATGCCGGCGCCTGCGGACTGATGGGATTTTTTGAAGAAATGGATATTCCCTTTATTTATGATGTGGTGGGCATGACAATTCCCACCTACCGGAAAATCATTGAACTCCACGCCCAGGATCGGATGCGTGAGGATGATTACGCCAGAATGTACGCTTCCCGCGCCCGGCTGGTTGAGTGGATGCTGGTGGAAAGCCCCGGAACCAGGGTCTTGAGGGAAAACAACATTCCCATTTCTGTTATCGAGGCATCCAGCTTTCCGCCGGTGGTAAAGTATTGATCGGACTCATGGGAAACAGCTTTACAATGAGTGAGGCTATGGCACGATTCTTCTGTTGGATTGCGGTGCTGATTATCGGTTTGGGCGGCGCAAGCTGCAGGGAAAATGCGGCGAGCATAAACAAGAAAGCGCACAAGGCATTTATATCCGCCAGAACGGAAGAGGCGGCCCGGCTCTATAGCAAGACCCTGAGACTTGAGCCGGACAATCCGCAAGCCCATTTTTACCTTGGCTGGATATATAGAGGGCAGGGCAAGTCGGAAGAGGCAATCAGCGAATTTAAAAAAGCGGTAGCGGCAAACCCGGCACATGCGCTGGCATACGGCAATTTGGGTGATCTTTACCTCGAAAAAGTTATGCTGGTTGAAGCTATCGATGCATATATGCGGGCTGTTGCCATCAACCCCGAATCCGAAAATGCTTATTACGGTCTCGGCATTGCCTATGAGAAACAGGGGGATTTGACCGAAGCCGCCAAGGCTTTCTTTGAGGCCGGGCTTCTCGCTGTAATGACCAATAATAAAGACCTTGCATTAAACGCTTATAATCATCTTAAGGAAGCCGGAAACACACAGATAGCCGCCGAGCTGCAGGGGGTGCTGCGTCCCTGGTTCGATCCCGCCAATGAAGTGCCCGCTCCGCCGAAGGGCGGCCGCCGGCAACACTAATCATCTACCTGTCGTCGATATGCTTTTCCATCCCGCCTTGTTTTACCATCCGGTCATGAAGACCTATCCAATGCCCGTATGCTTCACCATATCCAGTGGCAGGGCAGATATTTTGCTGCAATGGCCCGGGGGGGGTCCGCCTGAAGATATTCGGGATGCCTGAGAACGCGTCCCCGGCCAATCCCGAAAGATTTCCTCCCGCCGCAGTTTCCGCTTTTTAGGGCGGTTTTGATTGCCGTGACGGACACGGGTGGGAGTTTTTCGACGCGGTCACCCTTCAGGCGGCTTCCGCTTGCAAGGAGAGCCGGTATCAGATAATCTTGTAGTTGAGGATGTTTTTAAGGTGGGTCATAACACCGGTTGTGGGGAGCACCACTTTTGCCGGTGCGGGATGCACGTGCTGGTTGGCTGTCCCCTGCGGCGGCATGGTTGGCAGATTGAAGAGCTGTTTTTCGGCGGCAGGCTGGCGGATATGATATATAAGCTGCAGCCATCGTGATTCATCGACCAGTGTGTTCAGTTCTACCCCGCCCGCATGCCTGCCATCGATGGGTTTAACCCACTTTATCGTGCCCTGCAGGATTAATGCCTCAGCATCTCGTGCGATTGGCAAGGATAAGGTGAGAATCGCATTCGGAAGGGGGGGCACGGTTTCCGGGAAAACCACTCCGAGGCCCTTGCGGCTGATCTTGGTGATAAGGCATGCTCGCCAATCCCGGGTCGCATCGTCTGTGCAATACCGGGCGTCAATACGGGTATCGTAGCGCGGAAAGCATCTTTTTTTCATGGTGTATGCTGTAATTGCATGATCATCATGTTTGCCGGGTGAACCTATCATCCGGTGATGTGTCACCTGTGTGTATTCCCGGGGGGCCTTGATGGACGGGCTTTGCAATCGTAACAGAAGCAACCCCTGTACCAGCGAGCAGGATGCCGCGGCGCGGGAGCGATAATTTTCCAGACCTCGGACGGAGGGCATGTTTTTCTCGCTGCAAACGCGGCCCGGGCGCTTTAAGCAGTGCGCTGGTTTGTGTTTACCGCGGCAATTTCATCGCGGACCACCTCCCCAGCGGTCCGATCGAGCACCGTTTCCCTTTCGAGTGGTCGATGCGGTTGCAATTTTATATAACGCGAGACATACTAAATCATACCGGAACCTCCTGAAGAACGAATGGAAATTTAGGCCGGCAGCTTTGTTTTTAATTGACGGAACCGGTCATTTATATTATGTAATATCAAGGGTGTGAGCCCAAAATCCTTTAATATCATTGAGCTTTTTGACGTGTCGGGTGTGAATAAATTGCTTTTTTATTTTTGGACCATGTCGGATGATTTGAAGGAATGACGGCCGGATGTCCCGGGAACGAGGGCTTGACTCAGGCGCTCCAATGCGATCTCCCAGACTGCAGCACCATTTCGGGGGTTCAGGTGAAAATACTTGCCGTCGATGATGATCCGCAAATACGCGAAATATTTTTTGAAATGCTTACCCGTTTCGGGTATCGGTGCGCCACTGCCGCGGACGGAAGGCAGACCCTCGCCATCCTGCGGGAGGAGCGGGACATTTCCGTTGTCATTGCGGATATCAGAATGCCGGGAATGGATGGCATAGAGCTGATCAAAGAGATTAAAGCAAGCAATGCCCAGGTTGACGGTATCAGCATCACCGGCTATCCCGGTGATTTTACCTTTACCGATGTCATCAATGCCGGGTCGAGCGATTTTATCCTCAATCCCTTCACCGAAAACGAGGTGCAGGCCAAACTCAACCGGGTTATCAGGCAACGGAATATGCGCCCGAACTGCATAGGCACCAGCAACTGACTTCGGGGGGTTAGCTAAGACC
>CAYWLT010000166.1:0-6742 GCA_964459295.1 uncultured Thermodesulfobacteriota bacterium | reverse complement strand
TGACCACTCGGTTATTAAGAACATGTTCGGGGTTGAATTTCAGCGGGTGGGAGATTACATCAAGCAGGCGGTGCCGCGGGTAAAGGCGGCCATGGCCGGCCAGCCCAAGCAGTAGTGCAACGCTTCATTGATTCCTTTATTGACCTGCGGCTCATGGGGAGGGGCTTTTAACGCCACAACCACATGTTGCCATTGATTCCCCTCTATATGTAACCGTATCATTTCCCGTCCCGCATGCTGAAGCTCAGGGGCGCGCCGCCGATGGGCGGAGCGCCCCATGGAGCGCCTCGTCAACCCTGAGCGCGCCATACCTCTGGCCACCCGGCGGCCCTTGCTTGCTCAAACTGCTCTGCGGATAAGATCTTTTCGACGGCGCGGGTATTGATGACGCCCTCCTCGCCGAACGGCGCCGCGACGCTGAATGCCTCGACGCTTAGCGTATTCAGCCCGGTGCGCTCGATGACCCGGCCGTAGACGGTGAAGTCGAGCAGGGGATAGCAAAAATAGGCAAAATCAAAGGGCACGTATTTCACCCTCTCCCTTTTTCCGCGTAAAAGCAGACGCTGGGCGAGCTTACGCACCAGTGCCGGGCCGTCGCCGCACTTCAGGGAAGCGGCCAACGCGGCCCGTTGAGAAGCTGAAAGAGAAGAGATCTCAGCTGCAACACAACCGCGAATAGTCTCCAAATACGCCGGCCAGAAAGGCGACAGCTGATTCTGAAGCTGATCCTTGATCTCTTCCCACGGATCGGCGAGCGGAGAGTCATCGCCGGAAAGGCGCACATCGATATCGCGCAAAGCCTGTACAACCGCGTCGAGGAAGTCCTTGGTTTTCATGGCTAACACAAAAATCAGCGGCGGCGGCAAGCCGTCCGCCGGATTGTCTCGTTGGACAGCCTCCCTCACTTCATTGTTTCAGCCAATTCAACTAGCACCTGGTTTACCCCATCGAGGCGCACCAAGCCGTAGCGCGGGTATTCGATATCCAGGGTGACATAGAGAACCGATGCAGTAATGGCAGCCAACAGGATATGGTAGAAGCACCCGGGGCGTTTGGATATGCCGGCTCGATACCCGGTCAATCCGGCACAGGCAAGGGCGATGGCAAACAGCATAATCCATATGAGCGCGGGCGGGTGTGTCTGAATGGCAACCGTGCGAGTGGTCACGATGTCAATCATCTCGTTCAAGGCCGACAAGAACAGCGGGAGCGTCGATTGGTGTTGCGGATCGGTGCCCGCAGCCACCGCGCTATTCCATATTTCTTTCTGAAGCGCAGTGGCGCGGTCAAGCTCGTTTCGGGTTGCCGAGTCATCAGTAAGTTTTTCGTATAAGGCGGCCCGGGAGGCGGCGTAGGACCGAAACTTGTCGCGCAACGGGGCTTGGGACGAAACCTGGAGCAGGTCCAACCGGAGATAGGCGGTTCTGATTGCGTTCGCTTCCCGAACAATGAGTTGTCGTCGTGCATCGTAACGTGAATAGGCTCCGGAGAACGTAAACGCCGTCAAAAGACCCAGGAGAGCAAAAACCGCACCGATAATGGCACCCGACACCTCCGCGCGAGAGTCCTCCTCATGGGGTTTGTGACGGCCAAGCCGGTAGCAGAGAAGGGAAAACAATGACATCCCGGCAAAAAGCGATATGCATGCCGTCTCCGTCATGAGTATTCTGTTCATGTTAGCTCCTCGGAACCCAAAGGGATCAGGGCACGGAATCGGTAGATGCCCTTTTTACTGCGCCCAACGTTCGCCATAACCGGCGAGCAAAAGGGGCGTATAGGCATTCATCTCCGGGCTCACGCCCGAGGCCTGCCGCCATGTTTGATAAAATCCCGCCGCTACAGCGGAAAACAGATGAGGAACCATGAAATGAACCAGATAATGTTCAATGGGATAAGCTTGGCCCGATCCCTTCAAGCTGATTACATTCCCGGTTAAGCGGCTTCTCTGCCGAGGGGCAAAATTCCTTCTTGCTTATCCTTTCTCCCCAAGCCTGAGGGCCAGGCCAACGGTTGCCTTCATCTTCTTCGGCTTCTGATCGGGCGTCCCGAAGCCTTTAATCCAGGTGATTTTCCAATCGCCGTCCCCGGTCAGCAGCGCCAGATCCTTGCAGAGCTGGTCAACGCAGATCCCCATGCCCTCCAGCGACGGCACCTTGAGATGCGGCGCCTTGCAGGCGCCGCCGCCTTCGCAGGATTCGGGATAACAGGCAAAGCAGGGCCCGCCGCCGAACTTCTGGACCACCGCCCCTTTGCCCATCAGGTCATCGATATCTGCAGCAAGCCGGTTCAGCAGCTGAAACTGCGCGCCGGGATCCCCTCCGCTCGTCATCGGGCCTGGAGAGGTCTGCATCACCAGGAACACATCCGCCTTGTCCAGCTTCAACCGGACTTTTTCCGCCGGCAGGTTAAAGGGGGGGCAGCAGGAGAACGCCCCCACGCCGGCGCATCGACCAAAGCTTCCCTCGCCATCTCCATAATAGGTCCAGAACGGGAGCGAGCACATGTCCTGGATGCGGCTGTCCACCACCACCATCTCCGGCGGAAACAGCGCGACCCGCGCAATTTTCTTTGCCCAGGATATGGGGTAGAAGCGGATGCGGTCAAGACTCAGAATTTCGGACAGCTTGGGAAAGCCATCAAGAAGTCCGAGTCTATCTTGGTATAATCCTCTTTTGTCCGCTTCCCCATACTTCCTTCCCACATCGCTGTCTCTGGCGATGGACTGGGCGATATTCTCGATTGAGTAATTGGACAGATACTTTCTTTTTGGCATAGCCGCACCCCCCTTAAAAGCCGAGCTTCACCTCCAGGTACATGACGTCCCGGTTGCGAAACTGACCGAACAGCTGGCCGCTCTTGCCGCTGAAGATATTCATACCCCAGGCGAGAGTCCAGTAGTCGCGAAGTTCGTACTCCACCCGGGGGCTCACTTCCCAGTCGTTATCGTCACCCCACTGAAAAAGCACCCCCGGCTGCAGACGCTCATGGATGAAGTCGGTCTTGACCCTCAAGCTCAGGATGGTCTCACACTGATCGAGCGTATCCGAAGTGGGGCCAAGAAGGTAGTAATACCCTTTTTCCTTCTCCCGTTCCAGCCAGAACTGCATGAACTGAAAGCTGAACATCCAGTTGGTCCAGTAATACTTGTCGATGCCCAGCACGTAGTTGTAAGTGTCCACCGTGCCCACCCCCACCTGGCCATCCCTCAATCCATATCCATTTTTATTATTATGGATCCAGGCAAATTCACCCCTGAAGTTGTATCCCTGCAGGAACCCCTTGGTAAGCGCCTTGGAGAATGAAAATCCGAAGGTTTCGGTCTGGGCGTACCGGTCCTCAAAGCGGGCGACCGCACCGGGAATTACCGGAATCCCCAGGGGGGTAATCCCCTGAAAATGCCGGGCCCGGGAGTAACTGTAGCCATGGAGATAATTCAGGGTATATTCGAACCCGTTAATCACATCCAGCCATCTCACCCCGATTTTCGTCTTGTCCAGGCTTCGTCCCGGCTTCTTGTTGCGAATCACCACATCCGTCCCCAACCCCCTTAACATATCCAGCCTCTCCTCGCCCGCATTCATTGCCCGGACCGCAAAGGGAGCGCCGGCCGGGGCAAAGAAATTGGTCTCGTAGTCGGGTATGACCAGGAGCTGTAACGTCCCGTCCACCTTGGGGGAATACTCGAACTTCATCATCCACAGGGGGATTTTGACATCCGCGTCAAGCGCCCGGGTTAGTTCCAGGTTGAACTCCCGATAATCAATGGGGTTGACGATGTCCAGGATTTTAACCCCGTCCGCCGTTCCCCACACCACCTGCTGCTTTCCGATGCGAATGTCGAGGCGATCGGAATAATAGTCCAGGTAACACTCCCGCAACCAGTCATTCTGCTTGGTGCGGCTCATCATCTTCCGGTTCCCATGCCGGCGGCGCCAGCTGCTCTCCGCGTCATAAGCGCTGTCATACCATTCCCGAAGAATGGCAAAAAGGTGAATATTGTCGGTCAGGCGATACTCCCCGGACAGCTGCACGGTGCTGCGGATCTTCATGAAACGATCCATGTCGTCGGCGGTATCCACATTGATGGAGGTCGCATTTTTTATGTAACCCGAGAGGGTCAGCTTGTCGCTGGCAAGCAGCGAGGCGCGCGCCTGCGGCATGACCGCCATTCCCCACAACACCATGAACAGGGTGATCGCCGCGCACAGTAGAATTTTTTTCATCATCCGCCTCCTTTACCATTTGGATCTCATGAGCGTCTTCTCCGTAAAAAAGTTTTCTTCCAATCCGGAGTTGAACGAGATTTTTTCCTTTTCAAACATGATTGCGGTTATATGCTCGGTGAACTCATCTCTTCCCTCCAAAAACATCTGTGGGATACATCCGCTTTCCCACACCTGATATTCCTTCACGAAGGTCTTCCATTTCCGCCCGGCGGGATCATACACCTCATCAAAAACCAGGCCGGCAAAGTCCTTGTCCAGCCAGACAACCCGTTTGGAATAATACCAGTCCTTCCGCTTTGGCGTCGCCTCCACCACATAACAATTTTTATCCTTGAAGTAGGTTCGCCCGTTGGTCACGGCGGTATAACCGCCGAAGGTCTTCTCACCGAGCATGCGGTAGGTCTCATCCTCCCACTTGCGGGTGGACATTTCCTCGGTGGTAAATTCCGATCCCATGAAAGGGTCATCCGCTTCGGACTGAGAGATCCGGCGAACCTTGCGCAGGCTCGGGAGCCAGAGCCAGACCTCCTGGTCTTTCACCGGATCAAGATAGTTCCAGGTCAGGACCGACAGTCCCTTGATGTTTTGCGGCCCCAAAATCACCACCAGGTCCTTGTAATCGAAGACATCGCTTTTCGTGTTGAGCACGATGCGGTAACGCCCCCAGTCCCTGGTCCTGGTGAATCCTTTTTTATCGATCAGCTTGATCAGGCCGATGCCCTTGTAGTCCCGGGCGAACTTGGTGTACTTGACGTAGGTGTCGATCTTCATCAGGTCTTCCGCCGAGATACCGGGATACGGCCTCAATGCCTCACAACAATCCGGACATCCGGGCGGAGAGGGTTTCAGTGCGGCGGTTTGTGACCACCCCGCGGATGACAACAGCAACACCCAAAGCAAGGCCAACAGGCTCAACTTCTTCTTCATCATTCCTCTCCTTTCACTGCGTTATTGAGCATTAAGCCGGCATCGCCCCTGCAAAAATTTCCACCCCTCCTTTCCCCGCGTATTTACCATCCATACCACTTGGTGATAAGCGATCGACGGTCCGGCGATGCATCCATGGTGATGCTTTTCAGCTCGACATATTCCCTCAGCCCCGCCCCTCCGAGTTCCCTGCCCAGACCGCTCTGCTTGTATCCCCCGAAAGGAACCTCGCTGAAAAAATTCCCGTAGGTATTAAGCCAAACGGTGCCGGCGCGAATCTTCCGGGCGCACTCATAAGCCTGATACATATCGTTGGTCCAGATGCTTGCCGCCAGTCCGTAGCGGGTCGCATTGGCCAGGGCAATCGCCTCTTCGAGCGTCGCAAAACCGCGCACCGCAAGCACCGGCCCGAAGATCTCTTCCCGGGTAATCTCCATATCTTCGGTCACCTCATCAAAAATGGTCGGCTCCAGGAAGAACCCCTTCTCAAATATCTTCCCGTCAGGAACCCTGCCGCCGGACACCAGGCGCGCGCCTTCTTTCAACCCCGACGCGATGAAGCCCCGCACCTTTTCCCGATGGGCAGCGGAAATGAGCGGTCCCATGGACGTCTCCGGATCCAGCCCGTTTCCCAGCCTGATCCGGCGGGCCTTCTCGACCAGCGCTTCGACAAGCGCATCGTGGACGCCCTGCTCCACCAGCAGCCGTGATCCGGCCACGCACATCTGGCCCTGGTTGAGAAAGATGGTGGCCAGTATGCCTGTCGCCGCCGCGTCCAGATCGGCATTCTTGAAGACGACGGTGGGCGATTTACCCCCCAGCTCCAGGGTGGTCTTTTTTATGGTGGCGGCGGCCAGCCCCATGACTTCGCGTCCGGTTTCCGTGCTTCCGGTCAGGGCGATCTTATCCACCAGCGGGTGAGCCGCCAGCGGTCTTCCCGCCTCCGGGCCGAGGCCGGTAACAATATTGACCACCCCGGAAGGCAGGTCGGTCTGCTCCATCAGCCGCGCCAGCTCCAGAACCGTAAGTGAGGTAAGCGATGAAGGCTTGAGCACCACCGTATTGCCGGTAAAAAGGGCAGGGGCCAGTTTCCAGGCCGCCATCAGCAGCGGATAATTCCAGGGTATGATTTGTGCTATGACCCCGATGGGCTCATAGCGGGTATGGCAGAAGAGCGGCGCGCCCACGGGAATGGTTTCCCCTTTAAGCTCACCGGCCATGCCGGCAAAGCCTTCAAAGGTGTCGGCGGCGGTGGGAATATCGATAAGGGTGGTCTCCTTGATGGGCTTTCCATTATCCCTGGTCTCAAGCTCGGCCAGCTCTCTCGCGTTTTCCCGGATGAGATGTGCAATCTGCCGCAGGACCTCGCCCCGGTCCTGGTAGCTCATCCGCGGCCATTCCCCCTCATCAAAGGCCAGCCGCGCCGCCGCCACAGCCCGGTCCACATCGGCTGCCTGCCCGCGGGGAACCGATCCGTTTATCTCTCCGGTAGCGGGATTGATGCTGCTGAAGCATTCCCCCTCTTGACTGTCACACCACTGCCCGCCTATCCACATGCCATAGGCTGTATCCGTCATTTCCGCGGCTCC
>CAYWLT010000165.1:3508-6780 GCA_964459295.1 uncultured Thermodesulfobacteriota bacterium | reverse complement strand
CTATCTACACCCATGTAAAAAAGAGACTTGCTTTTCAACATAGAAGAATGACATTGTGACACAGTCTCTATAATGGGGAGAGGGATCTTAAGGGTACCTCTAAAAATTCACCATACAACCTCTTTCTGTCATTCCCGCGAAAGCGGGAATCCATAAAAATCAAACACATGGATTCCCCGATCAGGTCGGGGAATGACAAGAAAATGAATAATTAGAGGTTCCTATAATCATATTTCCCGTTACTCCATCGCTCCATTACTCCATACATTTTCCATCCCTACCCTCTGCTTCACAATCCGCATTCCGAAATCCGCACTCGCTCATCATCCCCCGTCAAAGGGAAGCATGATGGTCACGGTGTCTCCCTCGCCGAGGCGGGTGGAAAGATCGGCCACGGAACGGCAGGTTTTGTCATTGACCAGCATTAAAAACGGGACTATCGCCCCGGTCGTTTGGTCTTTTATCAGGCGATCAAAAGGCTTTCCGTAAGTCCGGCACAAATCGTCCAGCAGGTAACCCAGGGTGGCCCCGTCTTCCGTCTCGTGCTCAATTTCCGGCTTACCCACAACATCCCGCAAATTGGCGAAGGTTTTAATCTTCACTTTCATCCGTGTCTCCACCGGACAAATTGTTGTGGCGATAAAAGGCCCCTTCCCTTGCGCCACTGAAACTTCCTGATATCATGGATTTCGCGAACTGTTGAAGCGCCCGCCCATCAGACCAGTCGGTCCGCAAGAAAACTGGTGATGTCCTGCACCGCAACCTTAAACTCCCTCAGCGGTGGCTTCTCGTTCAGCACACAGTTCAGGTGCGCCAGACACTTGGTGCAGGCGGTAAGCAGCGTGGCCGCGCCCGTCCGTTCGGCATCTTCAAGCTTTTTAACCAGAAGCGCCTTGGACTCGGTCGAGCACCCCAGCCAGGCGGAGATGCCGCAGCACTGGCAGTCCTCGCGGTTGTTTTCCAGCTCGGCTATCTGTAACCCCTGTACCGAGGCAAGGAGGTTGCGCGGGGGATCGAAGATCTGCATGTGTCTGCCCAGCCGGCAGGGATCGTGATAGGTAACCGTACCCTCCCCCTTAAAGGAAAGCTTCTCGCGGTGGCGCTCCAGAAACTGGCTTATGTGCAGCACTTCGATATCAAGAAAATAGTCGATGGCAAAGGTGCGGGTGCATTCGGCGCAGCTTGCCACCAGCGTCTTGATGCCGCTCTCCTGAATCGCCCTGGTGTTGAGCCGGCGCAGATCGTCAAACGCCTCCTGGTTGCCCTGCCACAGCTCGTCATGGCCGCAGCACTTAAGACCCATCACCCGCGGGGTCACCCCTGCCGCGTTGATCAGCTTCAATGCCGACTCCCCGATGGGGCGAAAGCCGGTTCCCACTTCGAGAAATGAATCTAGAAAATCAATGCATCCGGGGAAATAGCCGACCGGGCTGGTGTCATCGCGCTCGCCCTTGAAGTCGGTGGGCACACCGCTCTTCTCCGGAAAGGTACGCATCAGCCGGGAAACCAGATTGAACACCGACTTGTGGGCGATACAGTCAATCTCCGGCTTCCGGTTCCGACGCGCATCCCGCATAAAGTCAAGGAAGCTTACGCCCTGGGGGCAGTACTGGGAGCACTGGCCGCAGGTCAGGCAGGACCAGAGATCGATCCCCGGCTGCGCCAGCAGCGTCCTTTCCAGATCCCGGCGGGGGGAATATTTGCTGATCAGCCGCTTGGGGCAGATGCCGGTGCAGAGGCCGCATTGGTAACAGGCAGTGATGCTCATGGCGTCGTTTCACCTGCAAAAGCGCTCGCCTGCAGCGCGCTTGCGCTTGCCTCGGCAAGGCAGAGGGGAATATCCTTCATGCCGCTGGCCGCACCCGCCACGAAAATCCCCGTCGCTGCGGTGGTCACCGGTGGTTCCGCAATCGCAAAGAAGCCCAGATCAGTGAGCGGCAGATGAAACTGTGCCGCCAGCTCGCCGGTCCCTGCCGCGGGAACGCCCCCGATGGAAAGCACCACCAGATCCGAGTGGAGCGTTTGCGATTCGCCGGTAAGGGTATTTTCCAGATCAAGGTTTATGTGCCCGTCCGCGGCGGTCATCCCGGAAACGCGCGACCGTATAAACCGGATGCCCTGCTCCCGCGCCTCGGCATACAGGTGCTCGTAGAGGTACGGGGTGCGGATATCCATGTAGAGAATGTTTATCTCGGCCCCGGGGTAAAACGCTTTTAATGCCAGGGCCTCTTTGATGGCATAGGTGCAGCAGAAGTATGAACAGTAGCGATTGGTCCTGCGGTCCCGCGATCCCACGCACTGCAGAAAGGAGATCCTCCCCGGGGCGGTCCCCTGTGATGGCCGAATCACTTTTCCGCTGCTCATCATCGCTTCCAGCTCAAAGGCGGTGATGACGTCTTTGAGTCGTCCGTACCCGTACTCCTCGATGACCGCGGGGCCAAAGGGGTCAAATCCGGTTGCCAGCACCACCCCGCGCACCTCACGGGCGGCGCCGTTTCCGGCAAGCTCGATGCGATAGCCGGCCGGCAGCGCAGTCGCCCGCGCTATCTGTGTGCCGGTCATCACCTCAACATTTTCTTTTGCAAGCAGGGTAGTAGTGGCTCTGAGCAAATCGGCCGCCGATTCCCCCTTCGGGAACAGCTTATGGAGGCGTCTCAAATTCCCTCCCAGCTCCCCTTCACGCTCCAGCAGCGTAACCCTGCCGCCCAGCCGGGAAAGATCCAGGGCCGCCTGCATTCCGGTAATTCCGCCGCCCACCACCAAAAAGGTATTCATGGCTCCTGCTCTTCATCCTGCCGCCTTTCCGGAGAAAGGCACACCGCTTATGCAGGCTTGCACTTTTCCAGCAGCGCGCTGGTTTTGATTTTATGCCCCGTGTCCAGCCCCAGCTCCTTCGCCGGGATGCCCAGTGCCAGGCCGAGCAGCTGCGTGTAAAACACCACCGGGGTGTTCAGGGTCTTGTTGAATTTTCGCTTGGCCATCACCTGCCCCAGATCCAGCTGCCTGAAGCAGCCCGGGCAGTTGACAATAATGGCATCCACCGCCCCTTTTTGTTCCACCGCCTTCACCGCGAAGGCATAGGAGGAATCCTGGTTGTGCGGCAGCAGCAATGAGCCGCAGCAGTGCTCAAACCCCTGGGTCGGCACGGTCCGCGCGGTGGTTGCCTGCACCATGTCCTCCAGCTTGCGGGGATAGGCGGCCCGGTCAAAATGGAGCACGTCACTCGGCTTCACCAGGTGGCAGCCGTTGTGGCAGCCGATGGAGCAGCCGCT
>CAYWLT010000165.1:0-3408 GCA_964459295.1 uncultured Thermodesulfobacteriota bacterium | reverse complement strand
GGAGATGGCCAGCTCCTTCATCACCGCCCGGGCCGACAGCTCGTAGTTGGGCGCCTGGAGTGGAATCACACATCCCGGATAAAAGGCGTAGCTCATTTACAGTCCCTTGCTGAATCCGGTCAGCGCGGCAATCTTTTTGTAGTCCTCGGAAACATTCTCCTTCAGGGGAGGAAGTCCGAAGGCCTGCCGCTGATTTCTGGCTGCGCTGGTGATCTCGCTGTTGCGGCCGCACTTGAGCAGTATGCGGTTCATGTCCTTGATCGATTCCGGCGCAAGACCTTGGGCATAGGCGATGTTGGTGGCCGCCTGCACCTGGTAGAGCGGCTTCACCTTTTGCGGACAGCGCTCATAACAGTTGTAGCAGGTGGTGCAGTACCACAGCGCGGGATCGGCAAGGTCGATCTCCCCGTCCATGATCCGCTTCACGATGGCCCGGACATTAAACTCCGGCAGACAGCGGTTGACCGGGCACCCGCCGGTGCAGGTCCCGCACTGGTAGCACTCGTGCAGGTTTTCAGTGCCGTAATACGCGTGCAGTTCGGGCCGCAGATCCATGCGCTCCTACTCCTTGCAGATAATCGCCGCCTGTGCCGCGGCGGCCGTGCCCTCGGCCAGACAGGCCCGTATGTCCTTGGGGCCGCCGGCCGCGCCGGCGACAAAAACCCCTTTGGCCCGGGTAAACACCGGGGCTGGCTCACAGGCAAAGAACCCTGATTCCTCGGTTGCAATTCCAAGCGATTCGGCCATGGCGGCCGCGTCGCGCGGAGGCTCGGCGCCGACCGAAAGAACCGCCATGTCCGTCTCCATAAAGCGCAGCGCGCCGTCAAGGGTGTCCTCGTACTGAACGATCAGCCGGCCGTTCTCCCGCTTGGCCCACACCGCGGCAGGCTTGCTCCGGATGAAGCCGATGCCCTTGCGGCGGGCGGTTTCATATTCCAGCTCGGCGCAAAACGGGGTGCGGATGTCCATGTACAGCACCTCCACCCGGCAGCGGGGAAGCCTCTCCTTGACCTGCAGGGCGCAATGAACCGCGTACATGCAGCAAAACGCCGAGCAGTAGGTGTGGGTGCGCAGCTCGCGCGACCCGATGCACTGGATGAAGACCAGCGCGTCCGGCTCCTCGCCGTTTGAGTTCCTGCGAAGCCTGTCACCTTTGAGCTTGTCCGCCAGCTCCACGGCGGTAATCACGTCCGGGTGTTTGCCGAACGCGTAGTGCTTCATGGCCGCGGGATTAAAGGGAGTAAAGCCGGTGGCCAGAATGATCGAACGGCACTCCACCTCGCGCGTTCCTTCCGGGGTCTTGAGCGAGGCCTGCAGCCGGGGATAAACGCCCCCCAGCGAGACAACCTCGGTGCCGGTGAGTATGTTCACTGTGGCCGATGCGGTGATGGCCCGCATCCGCTGTTGGATAAGCTCCGCAGCCGGCCTCCCGCCGCCAAAGGTGGTCCCCAGGGACTTGAGGTTCCCGCCCGGACGCTCCTCGCGCTCCACCAGGATGACGCCCACGCCCGCGCGCGCCAGGCCGGCTGCCGCCTGCAAACCGCTAATCCCGCCGCCCACCACAAGCACGCTACTCACTGACCGGCACTCCTTCCCGTTTCATGGGCCCCAGGCCCTTGAGGTCTTCGGTAAAATCGCGCATCACCTCGGCGAACTTCCCCCCCTCCGACGCGGATATCCATTCAAGGCGGAAGCGCGCGTGCTCGATGCCCATCTGCTCCAGATAGCGGGTGGCGTTCTTTATTCTTCTCTCGGCGTTATAATTACCATCCTGGTAATGACATTCACCGAGGTGTCACCCGGCCACCAGCACCCCGTCGGCGCCGTCGATGAACGCGCGCAGGATCATGGTGGGGTCGATGCGGCTTGAGCACATGACCCGGATGATCCGCGCCGTGGCGGGATACTGCAGGCGGCTCACGCCTGCCAGATCGGCGCCGGCATAGCTGCACCAGTTGCAGCAGAACGCAACGATGCGGGGGGTGAAAGTCTGATGCTCATTCATTGGATGCCGTCTCCATCTTGACTGCTGCCTGATCAATCATTGCCTCTATCTGTTCGGTGGTGAAATGGAGCGGGGAAATGGCCCCCACCGGACAGGTCGCGGCGCAGGAACCGCACCCCTTGCAGGAGGCGGGGTTGATCGTCGCCTTGCGCGCGTTGAATGCCAGGGACTCCAGGCGCACGTTCCGGTCCTCCAGGCTGATTGCCTTGTAGGGGCAGACTGCAACGCACAGGCCGCACCCCTTGCAGCGCTTTTCATCGATAACCGATATATTTGCCTCCGCCTCAACCTTTCCTCGGGCCAGCAGGATCCCGGCGCGCGAGCCCGCCGCGTTGGCCTGGGCGATGGTCTCTTCGATGTGTTTGGGATAGTGGGCCATGCCGCAGAGAAAGACGCCTTCGGTGGCAAAATCAACCGGGCGCAGCTTGACATGGGCCTCCAGGAAGAAACCTTCCTTGCTCAGCGGAACTTTAAAAAGCTGTCCCAGCTCCTTGTTGCTTTCCGGCGGCACGGTAGCCACCGAAAGCACCAGCAGGTCGGCTTCAATGGAGATCCGGGCATCGAGGAAGGGGTCCCGGGCGCTGATCATCAGCCGGTCCTCATGCTCCCCTTTTACAAAACCGGCCTGGGGTTTGTTCTGGAGATTATAGCGGATAAACACCACACCTGCGTCGCGCGCCTTCCGGTAATAGTCCTCCTTGAATCCGTAGGTCATCATGTCGCGGTAGAGAATATAGACATTGACCTCCGGGTTGCGCTCTTTCAGCATCAGCGCGTTCTTTACCGCCTTGGTGCAGCATATCCGGCTGCAGTACGGGCGCTCCTCGCTGCGCGATCCCACGCACTGGATCATCACCACGTTTTTTGCCTGCTTGAGCCGGGGGCTTTGTTTCGCCAGCTCGGCCTCCAGCTCTTTCTGGGTGAGGACGCGGCGGTCCTTTCCGTAGCCGTATTCACTGGGCTTGAATTCCTGCGCCCCGCTGGCAATGATCGCCGCACCGTGTCTGATCTCGACCGGTTCCTTCCTCCCCTTGAGGGCAACGGTTGAGATGTAGCTTCCCACATACCCGGAGACCTTTTGCAGCTCGGCGCCGGTGTGCACGGTAATGCGGGGATGCTTCACCACCCGGTCGATGAGCGATTTGAGGTATTCCTGCACATCTGCGCCTTCCAGGGTGCTGTAAAGGGACCGCGCGATGCCGCCCAGCTCCGCTTCCTTTTCCAGCAGGAAGACTGAAAAGCCCTGGTCGGCAAGATTGAGGGCGCTCACCATGCCGGCAATGCCCCCTCCGATTACCAGCGCGGAGGGATTGAGTTCAAGGGTAAGCCGCTTGAGCGGCACAATCAAACCGGCCCGCGCCACCGCCATGCGCACCAGGTCCCAGGCTTTCTCGGTGGCGGCC
>CAYWLT010000164.1:0-6900 GCA_964459295.1 uncultured Thermodesulfobacteriota bacterium | reverse complement strand
AAGGTTGAGCAGTTTAATCCGGACATGCAGGAGAAGGAGATCGTCAAGGAAAAGGCGACATTCGATCCCCTGGCGCGTTTTTCGCTGCAGGATAAGAAATTGGTGATGTCTCCCACCACCTGGCTCAACGGCGTATGGCGGAATAGAAGCTATGAGCAGGAAACCATCAATTATGATGCGGGCCTTTCCAAGCGTTTTCTCACCGGAGGGGTGGGCGACATAAGTTTTACCACCGATAAATACAGGACCAATTCCTTATGGCAGTATGAAAGCCCCACCTACTTTTCCCAGGTGGTGTTTTCCCTCAATCAGCCGCTGCTGCGAAATTTCGGCATTGACCTCAACCGGTCGGGAATCCGTGTTTCCACCAACAACCGGGAAATTTCCAAAACGCAGCTTGCGGACCGCACGGCAAAAATGGTTTCCGGCCTGCAGCAGCTCTACTGGAACCTTTACCTCAGCCGGCAGGTGCTTGAGGTTAAAAAAGGATCACTGCAGCTGGCCCGGGATCTTATGAAACGAAACGAGGCGCTGGTGGAGGTGGGCAGTCTGCCGGCGGTTGAAATACTGCGGGCCAAAACCGGTGTCGCGTCGCGGGAAGAGGCGGTCATCGTGGCGGAAAATGCGGTCCGGAACCTGGAAGACCTTTTGAAAGAGCGTCTTAACACGCCGATGCATGACCGTCCGGTGGTCCTGATGGATGATCCGGTTATCAGGGAATTTCAGAAGCGGGAGGTAAGTGACTACCTCGACATTGCCCTTGCAAACCGCCCCGAATGCGAGCAGGCGCGCATGCAGCTGGAGAATCTGAAGATCGCCCATGCGGCGGCGAAAAATGCCATGCTTCCCCTCTTTGATGTGCAGGCCAGCTACGGCATCAACGCGACCAGCGCTCATTATGACCGGAGCATTCATGGACTGGACGCCGGGGGTGATTATTCCTGGCTGGTGGGGTTCAAAATGGAGATACCACTGGGGAACCGCTGGGCCAAAAGTAATTATGAAAAGAGCGCGCTGGAGCTGCGGAAGGCCCAAACAGCGCTTGCCAGCCTGCAGAACAAAATAGAGCTGGAGATAAAAGAGGCGGTGCGGCAGATCGAGACCAACCGGCAGCGGATAGCCGCCACCCGGGAGGCGCGCCGGCTGAGTGAAACCAGCCTCCAGGCCGAGGAAGAGCGGATGTCGCTGGGAATGTCCACCAGCGTTGACGTGCTGCGGGTGCAGGAAGAGCTGGCGACGGCACGGGCGGGCGAAACCAAGGCGATCGTCGACTATATCAACTCGCTCAACGGCTTGGATGTGGCGTTGGGTACGCTCCTGGAAAACTGCCGGATTACCATCGGGGAGACATCATAGCAGGTTGTTGAAAAATACCTGTCTGCTTCGCGGCTCAAAAGGGAGGGGCTTTTGATGCCACAACCAAAGTACAGGGTACAGGGTTCAGGGAAAGAAAAAGTTTGCAGTTTTCAGCAAATAAGAAGGTTCAATCGCTTTGATCCATTGAACCGCCTGAAGAAAACACTTTTTCAACAACCTGCTGGTATTACGCCATCGACAATGTGATTGACCGTGCAGGAAAGTTGCGTTAATCTTGCTCCGTATGATGCCGGTCATGGGGGGCGGCGGAAGGAGTGTGCATGAAGGTGAGAATCGCGATTTGTTGTGTCCTGTTTTTGCTGGCGATTTCCTGTGTCCACCGGGTCGAGATGATCGATCTGCCGCCGGGCGCCGAGGACTTCCTGCCGTCGGAGGTGGGCATTCGTGTGCCTGCCGTTTTGGAAACGCTTGATCTCCGGGTCAATGGAAACGACATGGAGCCCCCGGAGAGATTCAGCCGGCTGGTTATTCAAAAGCTCCAGCGGACCTACGTGTTCCAGGAGGTTGCCGCCCTTGCCGATTCCGGAATGATGAAGGACAGGGAAAAGGCGGTCAATCTGAGGATGACCATCAACGGGGTGCTTGGCTCCAGCGGGATTAGCAATCTGTTTCGTTCCGTCTTCTTTTTTCTTTCCGCCGACCCTCCCTGTCAGGACCGGTTTGATGTGACCATAGTGCTCAAGGCGGTGCGCTCAGACAGGGCGGAGCGCTTCTACCAAACGCGCATACAGGGGATCACCTATTACCGGGTTTTCGGGAGCGAGGAGGCTAAACGGGAGGCGCAGGACCAGGTGCTTACCCGGGGGCTCAACGACCTGATGCGGCATCTGATGAAGGATGTTGATTTCTTCGCCATGAAAACGCCGTAGCGCATTTTTCCCACACATTCCGTCCAGTCGTTCCGGTCCGGGGAGCTTCAGCAGAAATCAGGCCCCTCGCGACCCGCCGCACAGGTCTTCATTCCTATGAAATAGCAGGTACTGCGGGTATATAAAATTGCAAATTATATGCTCGAAAAATTTCGTTGCCGCTTTTTTTGGTAAAACCGTCCCGGATCCGACGGCTTTCTCTGGCCATGTATGAAGCGGGACGGAATGGATGTGGCTGCATCTGACCAGTTTCGCCTGCCTCATACCACAAATTACCAACCTGCCTGATTTTATTTAATCTGCCGTTTTAAAAAGATTTTTGAAAAAATTGTTTCAGCGTTCCCGCAGGCGATGCTGTTCTGGCACATTATTTGCTCATATTTTATAGCAGACAAGTCGAATAGTTATATTATTATTTATGAGTAGTAGGGAGGTGATTAAAGAACCATTGCGAAGGAAGCTGCCTTGATGCTTCTGAAAGCGGTATGCTAACCGTCGTCCGTTTCACTCAAACACGGTTAATGCTCGGGTAACCGGCAACCGTCACTATGAATAGGAGGTAGAGTATGAATCAGTGTAAAAGACCGGCTATTGTTGTATGTTTTATCCTTACCCTTTCCCTGTGCTGTTTGGTAAATTATACACAGGCTGCGGCAATCGATAAGATAACCCTCGATGCGGGTTTCCAGTTTGCCATTGTGCTGCAGGGGCAATCCACCGGCAGTATCAGCACAACTGCGGCAACCCCTTTTGATCTTTTAAATGTGGCCCTGGTATCGGTGGGTAACAACTCGCTTACCGCAAGTTTGGATATCACCTCAAAGCAGGCGGGGGTGTGGTGGATTTCCCTGGTAAGCTTGGGACGGAAAATAGACACCGACTTTGCCTTCGGTTTTACGCCGATCACCGGGGGAACCGCCCAGATTGCGGTTGACCCGACTTTCGGCTTTGCTTTTGCTACCGGCGGGGTTATCTCCACCGTCCCGGTCACGGCAGAAGATCCTCTTCTTTACAATATTAAAGTGACGGGCCAATAGTTAGGCATGTTTAATAACCCCGGCTGTGTTTTCCTCCGCGACATCCGCATTGCGCAAGTGCCTGCCACAAATTAAGAGAAGGAGAGGCTGATAGCCATTATATCCCCCCTCCGTGGCTATCATCCCTCTCCCTTACCTATCCGCTGACCGGAGATGGATTCAACGACAATCTTTTAACGCTCCCAATGTCAAGGAGACGCCGGTTCGTTTTACGGGTGTTTCCGCCAGGCGGCTGGCGAAGTGCGGTAGTGGAAAGACATCGATGCCATCCTCTGTTTGCAGCCCCGGCCCCTGGGGCAGAAGAGGATCCGGCGTCGCAACCCTTAAATTAAGCTGTTCGCCGGGTTCTTCGGGCACAAATGGATTCATAAACCGGTGCAGCGCCCTTCCCGCAATTAGGTTGACACCGGCGCGCCTGAGCTTTCGAGCACTGGGCCCGCAAAGGACGAAACGCAGCGGATTTTCCTTGATGAAGCGATGCACCTCGTTCAACAGGTGCGGCGGCCGCTGCGCTTCGTCAATGATCAACCACTTCTCGGAAGGAACCGCTCGTATTTCGTCGGGGGAGGCGCGAGGACTTCCAGTCGTCTCTGGTAAGTTTCCTCAGATAACGGGTCAATCACATGGGCCTCGGGAAATATGGTCCGAGGCCGGGTGCGCTTGCCGAATCTCCGAGGCCCCATCAAAAAAAGGTCTGTTCCGGGACTTTTATTGTTCGGGGTAATATTTTTTGCTAATGATGATGTCAATTTTCATGGTTATTTGCCATCGATACAGCCAAATATATCAATTATATCAAGTTGTTGCCCTTGGCTTCTGTCACAAAACATGAGCGTCCGCAATTCCTGGTCCACCATGCCTAAGACTTTTGATAAATTTTTAGAGGACCCCATAATTAATATGGACATTACCTGAGGAATGATTTAATAATGTATGCGCCTGATCACGATATGCGCCGTAAATAGTCTGCGAGAAGGGATAAGAACTCTGGCAGGAGTCGCGCGATGGGAAGCAGACAGGTAGTCTACTTGTATTCCTGGATTGTCGCCGCGTGCCTGCCGGTTTTTTTATGACCTTCTGTACCATGGTACAGAAAGTTGAGCCGGTGCCGCTAGAAAAGAAAGCGCCCCTTGAAAAAATTGATGGATTTTGTTAGATGTTTGTCACTTGTGGAATCAATCGCTGACACAACGGTTCATTATGGCGGTCGCTTTTTGCGCTCGCTGATGTATCACGGCAAGGGCCGGCCTCTGCGTAATATTTAATGAACCCGTGACTCATACTCATGCCATGCGAAAGGAGGTGTTCAATTACAAAAGCCTTTGATCTAAAACGTCCTGAAGGTTGGCCTATCAGCTGCACCAAACCGTATAACCGGATCAGCAGATGAAAGAGGAGGTAGGTAATGAAAAAACTTACAGCGTTTCTTTTTTGTCTTTGCTTATTTCTCGCGGTTTTTTATCCGGGGATCGTAACCGCTCATAAAAACGTTGATGATACCGGGTGTCTGACATGCCATGACGCAAGCTTCGGGACAGGAAGCCTGCATAATACTCATACCGATAAGGCATGTACGATCTGTCATAGGGCGAACGGTGACACCCCGGCTTCTGCCAAATGCATTGTGTGTCATCCAACAGGGAATCCGGGAACATGTCCGTTGGTTGTCACTCACGAAGCGGGCAGTGCTGTGTGTTTCTCATGCCATCAGGATTGTGAGCAGGTTACCACGACCACCACGCCGGTTACCACGACCACCACGCCGGTTACCACGACCACCACGACGCCGGTCACCACAACGACACCCGGCGGTTGTCCGTCAGAAGAAATCTATGGAGATAATTCAGTGGAAGTTCGGATCTTACGGGCTCTGCGCGACGGTGTTCTGAGTAAAACACCCGAGGGCCGGGAACTGATAAAACTCTACTACCGGTGGGCCCCGGTAATCACCATGGCGGTCAGACATGATCCGGCCCTGAAGGCTCAGATGAAGGAACTGGTCGACGGGATTATGGGATGGAGCGTTGAATAGGAAAGCCTCGCTCTTATTCCTCTACGCAAATAGCGGGCTTTCAGGAGCAGTAGCAGATTAACCAGGAGCCTGGTGGTTTATGACAAGCCATCAGGCTCTTTTATTATCATGGAGCAAGGGAATCAACGTTCTGCGCGCGGTGCATAGTGTTCGAAAAAATTCCTTTGAAAACTATCTTTTGCCATGTAGAATGGATCCCAGTATTCCTGTTTGCGCAGAAACCACAGGCGACGGATTATAATAAAGTGCGTTCCGTTTTATTAACCATTTTGGTAAGGGCCTTTTGGTGTATATCTCTGGGGCTGTCGCTCTGCTCGTCCGCAGGGGCGGGTGAAACATTGGCCCGCATCCGCGAAAACGGTGAAGTTCGCTGCGGGGTAACGGAACAGTTATTGGGATTTTCCTTCAAGGATGAGAAGGGACAGTGGCGGGGATTTAACATTGATTTCTGCCGTGCCGTTGCCGCGGCCGCACTGGGCAATGCCGAACAAGTGAGTTTCACGCCGCTCAGCGCGCCCAACCGCTTCCCGGCACTGCTGTCCGGCCGGATTGACCTGCTCGCTCATACAACCACCTGGACATTCGGGCGGGAGGCGGGTATCGGGATAGAGTTCCCGGGCATTTATTTTTATGACGGTCAGACATTCGGGGTTCAGACCGGCCCACTACAAATGAAGGGAATCGAAGATTTAAACGGTAAGACCATTTGTGTCGAGAAGGGAACGACCTATGGCACAAACATGGAGGATGTTTTCAGGAAACACGGTATAGACTACACTCCCCTGGTTCTTGATTCCAAAAAAGAGCTGGGTGATGCTTTCAGGGCCGGGCGATGCCAAGCTCTCACAGCCGAGCGGACCGTCCTCGCAGCGCTGCGGGTCGCCGTGCCGAACGGAGCGGATCGATATACCATCCTGCCCGGTGCAATTTCCAAGGAGCCGCTTGCGCCTGCGGTGCGGCGCGGCGATGATGAGTGGACCAGGCTGATACGCTGGGTTCTCTTTGCGCTCATCGAGGCGGAGGAACTGGGGGTCACGCGATCGAATGTGCGTGTCCTGCAGAAGGAAAGCGCTGACCCGGCGCTGCAGTGGTTTCTTAACTCGTGCGGCCAGCGCGGGAAGGCCCTGGGAGTGAAGCCTGATTGGGTGGCGGATGTGATTTCGACGGCGGGCAACTACGGAGAAATCTACGAGCGCAACTTCGGCGCCTCCAGCGGGCTCAATATTGATCGGGGCATGAACCGCCTGTGGAACCACGGCGGCCTGCTTTATGCCCCGCCCTTCCAATGATTTTAGAATAGATAATGTGTCTGATTTTTTTGCGATTCCTGTTTTGACGATAGCCAGAGGGTTGAGAGATAGTATGAATTTTTGAAATACTTTATAGGGCACCTCTAATAATTCAATTTTGCTCTACATGGCAATCTGGAAAATCAATAAGTTACAATCGGAGATTTGTCTGAAAATCCTATTTTTAGAGGCACCCTATAGTTTATTCTCGAAAGAGTGTACGCTTAATTCCTCCCCCTTGAGAGACTGTGTCATAATGAGGAAAATCTCATGTTTGTCATTCTGAACCCTTCGCT